>CAISKC010000031.1 GCA_903885895.1 uncultured Legionella sp. | reverse complement strand
TGCTCCGTTCGGGCTGAGGAAGCGCAATAGCGCTGTCTCGAAGCCTGGGCACATGCTTTAAGGCTTCGAGACGTAGCTGCGCTACTCCTCAGCCCGAACGGTTCTTTTTTATTTTTTGTTTAAAATATGAAATTTCACGCAGTTCTCTAAACATAACTCGTGAAATTTGTGCATTTTCGTGGGGATACATCAGATCCAGAGCGCAGCAAAGGATCTCCTGACAGTGGCACAGGCCAATCATGGAGATCCTTCGCTGCGCTCTGGATGACGTTTAATGCTCGCGTGTAGCTAGAAATTGTATCTTCGGATAGCGCTCTTGCGCTAAAGATAGATTGACGCGAGTTGGGGCTAAATACATTAAGGAATCTCCCCCATCCAAAGCCAGATAATCAAAGGTTTTATCGCGAAACTCCGCTAACGCTTTCTCATCGGGAGCATACACCCAGCGTGCACACGATACATTGACGGTTTCATAGACGCAATCAACGTTATACTCATGTTTTAAACGGTGGGCCACCACATCAAATTGGAGGATACCCACTGCGCCTAAAATCAATTGATTCGATATCAAAGGACGAAATACTTGTGTCGCGCCCTCTTCAGATAATTCAATCAATCCTTTCACCAACGCTTTGCTTTTCATAGGATCTTTCAAGCGCACCAAACGAAATAGTTCCGGCGCAAAATTTGGAATACCTGTAAATTTTAAATTTTCGCCCTGCGTAAACGTATCACCGATACGAATCGTGCCATGATTATGCAAACCAATGATATCGCCGCTCAAAGCAAGATCCGCTTGCGAGCGATCGCCTGCCATAAATGTCAACGCGTTCGCAATTTGCACCTCTTTCCCCAGCCGCAAATGCCGCAGTTTCATGCCACGTTCAAATGTCCCGGAACAAATACGTAAAAATGCAATACGATCTCGATGTCTCGGATCCATATTAGCTTGGATTTTAAACACAAACCCAGTGAAAGCAGGTTCATCCGGCGCAACCGCTCTACCATCGGTCTCACGTGGTAACGGCCCAGGTGCATACTGTACAAAATCATCTAATAATGCGCGGATCCCAAAATTATTAATGGCAGATCCGAAATACACCGGCGTCAACTCTCCTGCTAAATAAGCGGCATGATCAAACGTATGCGAGGCACCTTTCACCAATTCAATTTCTTCACGTAATTCTTTGGCCATATCACCCAAATGCTGATCCAAATCAGGATGATTAAGCCCTTGAATCGCCACACCTTCTTGGGTTTGTGCATTTTTTCCAGGTTCATACAGATACACCGTATCGGTCAATAAATGATAAATACCTTTGAAGCGTCGCCCCATCCCGATAGGCCAAGTAATCGGCGCACAGCGGATCCCCAGCACGCTTTCCACTTCGTCTAATAGCTCAATCGGCTCACGTCCTTCGCGATCCAATTTGTTAATAAACGTCATGATAGGCGTCTGGCGTAATCGACAGACATTCATAAGCTTGATCGTGCGATCCTCCACCCCTTTGGCGACGTCGATCACCATCAAGGCAGAATCAACCGCCGTAAGTGTGCGATACGTGTCTTCAGAGAAATCCTCATGCCCGGGTGTGTCTAATAAATTCATCACATGATCGTGGTAAATGAACTGCATCACCGAAGTCGTGATAGAAATGCCCCGTTCTTTCTCCATTTCCATCCAATCCGACGTCGCATGCCGGCTAGCTTTTCGGCCTTTGACCGTACCCGCAAGTTGAATAGCACCACTGAATAACAATAATTTTTCAGTCACTGTGGTTTTACCCGCATCGGGGTGAGAAATGATCGCAAAGGTACGGCGTCTGCGAAAATCTTGATAGCAATCTGTCATGTTGGGTTAACTCGATGTTTTGTTATTGGTGCTTTGGTTTCAGGGCAGAAAGTTCATGGTCTTTTGCTCAAAACGCCCTCAATCCGTTCAAGCTGAAGAAGCGCTTGCGCTGTCTCGAAGCTTATGTTCCAAGGCTTCGAGACGAGGCTATCGCCTCTCCTCAGCCCGAACGGATCAGATGAGCTGTCCGCCATGAGGCCAAGACCCAACCTACCAAATAATCAATCATTTTAATAGATTTTCACCCGAAAGGCGAATCGCGTTCGATCTTATTCACAAAATGAACATTGTTTATGATGAACATGCAAAAGCGTTTGTACGATCAAGCGTTTCATCAACAATTGGCTCCCCCTCTCTACGCAGGCGCTCCACATAGATATTCTGAGTACCTATGCTCGATGGAGACATCGAAGAGAGAGAGCTCGGTCTAAGCCCTGGAGTAAGCGAAGGAAGAGAACTCGGTAGAGACATATTAAGCTCTGAAGTAGGCGCTGGAGTAAGCGCTGGTTGAAACGACGCCATGGTCATATCAGCAGCCGGTGAAACTTGCATGCTAAGATTAAATGCTTCAATCGCTTCACAGATTTGCAGACTTAATGGATGACCGGCAATTTTTTGATACGCATACCGCCGATACTGCGTCACCGATTCATGATAGGTTGAAGACGAAAAAAGAAGCTCATTCATTAAAGGATGCTTAATAGTCCAACATTTATTTACTTTGCTATACGCCACTAACGACAAAAACATATCCCTTTCCGCAGGATCCATATAAAAAACCGTTGTTGCTTGCGGCACAGGATGCCATCCTGATGCGTCTTGATAGCGCTTTTCCAAGATGATAAATTGATGTTGATTTTCAGGCATAACAGGTTCAAATGCCACGGGACAGCGTAGATGAATCAAAGCCAATGTGCTCTCCAAATACGCATCAAAACATACTTGTTGCGCAGAGGTCAGCCCAGTTCGATAATCTTGATAAGCCACCTTCTTTTGTGCAATGATAATCTCAAAATCTGAACTGCTAAATTCCCGTGCATCAATGTCTGCATTCAGTATTTTAAGGTCTGCTGGCAATTCAGCAACCGCTTGTGTTTGTCTGGCTACAAAGTCTGCCTCTTGCTCTGGCGTAAAATTTAATGATTCACAATGACTAACTGATCCGGGTGTTGTAGCATCATTAAGAATATTAAGATACGTAGCATAATTGATCGCCCGCTCTTCTAAAATAGGACGCAATGTTTCCAGACGGCCTCTTGGATTAAGAAGCAATTTTGACAGAGAAAACCCTTTGCCCAACCTAACCGTAAGGAACGCATCGAACGCTAGGATAAACAAAGGTATCAAACCGATCGAAACAACTGCCAAACCATACGCTAAAGGCAGCGCGGGCATATACATGAGTGCTAAAACAAAAAAGACTGCCCAAAACCTATAATTTAGACCTATAGCATGTAACACGTTCGAGGCAATAGATGCCATCAGAATGCAGCTCAAGACAAATGACAGGCCCGGAACCAGTAGAAGACCTCCCAGAAGCACACCAACGATAGCGGTAACAATAAAAGATAACGAAAATACTTTATAAGTCTTTTTTAGATAAAGCCACAGTAAAACCAGCATAAGTAAATGTCCACCAGAGATATTTTGTGCATAATAACAACATAATTAATAAAAAAACATAGTATATGACAAAAACAACTCAAACATATCATTCCAGATAAACAAGGAACCATACTCACATTGTTACATCGCTATACCAAAGATAAGATCAGGCATCTTTCCTATAATCATCGAGCCGCTCTGGCTAAGATTAATGGCTTTAAATTAAGGATGGTAGCTTGGATAAAGCCAAGCTACGGTCAGATGTATCATGATGCTTACCAGACTCTAAATCATTTCAAAATAACGATTCACCAACATTGGCGACACATCGGTCAAAGTCAGAGGCTCCCAATATGGACGTTTGTCTTTATCAATGATCGCTGCTCGAACGCCTTCATATAAATCATGATCTTGGAGAAAATGTCGGACCAAGCGCCCATCTATTTCCAAACAAGCGGCCAAATTTTTGGTTCTGGTCGTACGTAATTGCTGGAGTGTGACTTTGAGACTCAATGGTGATTTGCTGGCTAGCCTCTGATGCAAATCTTGATACCATGCTTCTTTTCTTTGGGCCAAACGGTCCATGATACGTTCCATGCTATCCGCCACAAAACACGCATCCACACCTTCTTGTTTTTTCAATAGTGTTGAGGCTTGCGGTTGTTCAGCAAATTTATCAATACATTCCGTGACCACTTGATGCGCATTTTGGGACAAATCGGCTTGCAATAACGCTTCGACTAATTTTAGAAAATTTGCGCTCGCTACCATAGCAGACACTAAATTCAAACCTAGCGCTTCTTTCACAGGAATTTGATCACCACTCAAGCCCAAATAGAACCCGAATTGCCCAGGGCACTGCGCTAATATGTGGCTAGCACCAATATCTGGAAAAAAACCGATGCCAGTTTCCGGCATCGCAAAAGTAAAATGCTCCCCTGCTACACAATGTGAGCCATGTAAAGAAATGCCAACCCCACCGCCCATGGTGATGCCATCCATCAAAGCAATGTACGGTTTAGGAAAATCGTGAATCAATTGATTTAAACGGTATTCACGTTCAAAAAAATTTAATTGCTGAGCAAAATCACTGCGCAATTCATGGATATGCCGAATATCACCCCCTGCACAAAAAGCTTTGCTAGGTTCTGCTTGAATAACCACAGCGTGGATATCTGGATTTTGTTGCCATTGCAACAAATGCGTCGTCATCGTATCAATCATCGGTAACGTCAAAGCATGTAACGCCTTGGGCCGTTTTAACATCATCAATCCAAGATGATCTTGTACAAAACACTCCACAGTCATGCCTTATTCTCCTTTAAATACTGGTTGCCGTCGCGCGAAAAAGGCATCAGTGCCTTCTTTTTTATCCGCAGAAGCGCAGGTTTTTGCAAACTGCAATGCTTCAATATGAAACGCTTCCGTTAACGGAAGATCATACCCATAATCAATAGACTCCATCACACCCGCTAACGCCAAAGGACCCATGCCTAAAATTTGCTGCATAGTCCCCAGCGCTTTTTCCTCTAATTGTTCCAATGGCACAACATCAGAAACCAATCCCCATGCCTGAGCCGTTGCCGCATCAATACTACGTCCGGTCAAACACAGATCGAGAGCACGCCCTTTGCCCACTAAGCGTGCCAAGCGCTGTGTGCCACCATAACCTGGGATCACACCCAATTTGACCTCGGGTTGGCCAAATTGGGCCGTTCTTGCTGCAATGCGTAATGTTGCAGCCATCGCCAATTCACAGCCACCACCTAAAGCATATCCATTCACGGCCGCAATCGATGGTTTGCCCAATGTTTCCAGCAAACGAAAGACAGCCTGTCCCATCCGCGCAAACGCATAGCCCGTTTGTGCATCGCATTCCGCCAAGCGGTGAATATCCGCTCCAGCACAAAATGCTTTGCCTTGACCCGTGAGCAAAATGCCTTTCACTTTAGAATCCGTTTTAGCACTATGCAATAATGCTTCCAATCCTTGTAACACTTCTGCATTCAAAGCATTTAGTTTTTCAGGTCGATTCAGCGTTATCACTAACACATTCTCGCGTATTTGATGATCCAGTACAGACATAGAGACCCCTATTCGATGATATACTCAGAATCTAACACAGTTTTAGCAATGATTTCGCGCATGATTTCATTCGTGCCTTCTAAAATTTGATGCACACGCAAATCACGAAAAATCCTTTCGATTTGATAGTCACACAGATACCCATAACCACCATGCAATTGCATCGCTTTATCCGCAATATTAAAAGCAAGATCTGTGGCCATACGTTTGGCCATCGCACAATGCATAGGCGCTTGGGGATGGTGTTGATCTAAATCCTGTGCAGCCCGATACACCATCATCTGCGCTGCATGAAAGTCGGTGAGCATATCCGCAAAATAAAACCGTAATGCTTGCATTTTGCTTAATGGTTGCTTGAATTGCTGACGCTCATTCATATAGCTCTGTGTCCTGCGCAAACACGCAAGTGCCCCACCCAAAGAACAAGCCGCAATATTAATACGCCCGCCATTGAGTGCAGATAACGCAATTTTAAAACCAGCCCCTTCTTCCCCCACACGCTGGCTTACCGGTACGCGGCAATTGCTAAAATAGACCATGCTCGTAGGCTGGCTACGCCAACCCATTTTGTGTTCTAAATTTCCGAAACTCAATCCTGGCGTATCTTTCTCCACTAGAATACAAGTAATCCCCTTCTGCTTATCTGCAGAGGTACGCACCATACATAAATAAACATCACTGACACTGCCACCAGAAATAAAAGACTTCGAACCATTCAAAATATAATGCTCACCCTCCAATACCGCTGTGGTTTGTAACGCTGCGGCATCCGATCCGGAGTCCGGCTCAGTCAAACAATAAGAAGATAACGCCTGCATACTGGTTAAGCGCGGCCCCCATTTGGCACGCAAATCTGGTGCCGCATAGCGATCAATCACCCCAGTCACCATATTGTGGATAGATAAATAAGCACTGGTCGATATGCATCCCGTCGCCAATTGTTCAAAAATAACCGCACCCGCCAAACGACTCAGGGCAGTGCCCCCTACATCCGTTTGGGCAAACATCCCTGCCATGCCTAATTCTGCAGCTTTCTTTAAGGTATCAACCGGGAAGATCGCTTGTTTATCCCAAAGATCCGCATTCGGCTCTAAATGAGTGCGCGCGAACTCTCCAGCCATTTTACGACATGCACGCAATTCTTCATCTAATTCAAATTGCATTTTTTATCCTTTGGTGTTTACATACGGCATCGACTATTCATATCATTGCACCTGAATTGTGTAAAGAAGATAAGAACAAAAATATGACCTCTGCGGCACTCGAAATTTTAAAAACTTATTATGGATATGAACAATTTCGTGGTCCACAAGAAGCCATTATTCATGATGTGGTCGCCGGTCAAGATCTCTTGGTTCTCATGCCGACAGGTGGTGGGAAATCTTTATGCTATCAAATCCCGGCGCTGATACGACCTGGTGTGGGCATCGTCGTATCGCCTCTGATTGCATTAATGGAAGACCAAGTCGCCGCACTCACGACCCTTGGCATCCGTGCCGCATACTATAATTCCTCCCTTAGCAGTGCAGAGGCCCGCGCCGTGTTGGCACGCTTACACGCCAACGATTTAGATCTTTTATACATTGCCCCAGAACGCTTATTAAGTGACGCCTTTCTAGAACGTCTGCACGAATGTCAGATCGCTTTGTTTGCGGTAGATGAAGCGCATTGCATTTCTCAATGGGGACATGATTTTCGTCCGGAATATGCTGCATTAGGCAAATTAAAAACAGAATTCCCTGATCATCCACTGATCGCATTAACTGCCACGGCTGATCTGCAAACGCAAAAAGATATTGTGACAAAATTACAATATCAACCCAAACCTTATGTCGCTTCGTTTAATCGTCCCAATATTTACTATCAAGTACTCGCCAAGCAAAATCCCGTGAAACAAATTCAGCATTTTTTGGAAACCCACCCTCAACACTCTGGGATCATCTACTGCTCAACGCGCGACAATGTTGAAAAGCTTACGGTTAAATTACAGGCATTAGGCCATCGTGCCCGCGCCTATCATGCAGGCTTAGCACATCAAGATCGACGGGAAGTTCAAACGTTATTTCGTTATGACCAGATCGATATCGTCGTGGCAACCATTGCTTTTGGCATGGGCATCGACAAACCCAATGTACGGTTTGTGATCCATTATGATATGCCCAAATCCATTGAAGGCTATTACCAAGAAACAGGTCGTGCTGGGCGTGATGGCAGCGAAGCGCGCGCTTTGATGCTCTTTGATCCCGCTGACAGCGGTCGCATGCGTGGATGGATTCAAGCCATGTCCGATGATCAACAGCAACGCATCGAACACCAAAAACTCAATCATATGTTGGCGTTTGCGACGGCAACACATTGTCGACGGCAAATTTTATTACGCTATTTTAATGAAGATATGACGGAGGCTTGTGGTTTTTGCGATGTCTGCGATCACCCTCCTATCGCCACAGAATCAACCGTTGCGGTACAAAAATTTTTATCCTGCGTGTATCGACTCAAACAAAATTATGGTTTGAATCATGTGATTGGCGTTTTACGCGGCCAAAATACGGATAAAATCCGCCAAGCCGGACATGACCGCGTATCCACCTATGGCATTGGCAAAGATCAATCTGAGGCCTATTGGAAACATCTAGCTTGGCAATTGATTCATCGTGATTATTGTTTCCAAGATCCGGATTTTTTTAATGTTTTACGCCTCAGCCCCAAAGCAAAAGATCTTTTATTAAATAAAGAAACCATTTCTTTAACTGAATTACCACCCCAACTTTCTTCTCCCGTTACCAAATCCAAAAGCAATTCGGTGACGGCTAGCAAATTATCGAGTCCTCTATTCGAACATTTACGTGCTTTACGGCGGCGTTTAGCAGATGAGGAGAGCAAACCCTCTTTTTTAATCTTCAGCGATGCCACACTCCATGATATGATTCGCGTCAATCCCAAAACACTCGAGCAAATGCTCGCAGTGTCCGGGGTCGGCCAGCATAAATTAACCTGTTATGGGCAATATTTTTTAGACGCACTGCAACAAACAGAATGTGAGATATCATGAGTTTACATGAGACAATTAGCAGTACCCCAGACACACTACTCAACCTCAGCTTACAAGATTTACAATTGGAGCCACAGATCACCGTAGATCATGACACAGTGACCATTGCCATCACTGCGCCCTACCCGATTACTTTCCTAGAACAATCTCTAGCTGAAGCATTACGATCCCGCATGCCGCAATATGTGTTTCAAATCCAAACCCAAAGCGTCATTCGACCTCATCAAACTCAATTACCAGGCCAAAGCTTGCGCAATGTCAAAAATATCATTGCGATTGGATCTGGCAAAGGCGGCGTAGGCAAATCGACGGTTGCAGTGAATTTGGCTACCGCTTTGGCTAGATTAGGTGCAAAAGTAGGCTTGCTGGATGCCGACATTTATGGCCCAAGTGTCCCGATGATGTTGGGCGAAACACCGCCTATTCAAGTACAAGACGATCGCTATTTACCTGTCAAAATTCATGGTATTGAAGCCATGTCGATCGGCTATTTGACCACATCGAACACCGCACTCATTTGGCGCGGCCCCATGCTTGCCAAATCGTTGATTCAAATGCTGGACTTTACTGCATGGCAGCATTTGGATTATTTATTCATTGATTTACCACCTGGAACCGGTGATATTCAATTGAGTTTGGTCCAAAAAATCCCGTTAGCAGGTGCCGTCATTGTTACGACCCCGCAACAAATTGCAACCTTAGATGCTGAAAAAGCCATTCAGATGTTTGGAAAAACCAATGTGACCACGCTCGGGATCATCGAAAATATGTCCCTACATCGCTGTAGTCAATGTGGTCACCATGATCCCATTTTCGGTCAAGGCGGTGCGGCGCAATTAGCCCATACTTACGATTGCACGCTATTAGGACAATTACCCTTAGATAGCCGCATTCGCCAAGAAGGCGATCTCGGTACACCGACCGCTTTATCCAGCAATAGCGATTTGGCCAGTATGTTTTTAAACATGGCCTTACGCACTGCACAAACTCTCGGTTGTAGACCATTGAGTTATGCTGATAAAATGCCACCCATTGTTAAGGCTTGATCTTAAGAAGTAGGTTGAGATAACCAGTCTATATGGAGTAACATGAGGCTTTCTTCATTGTGAAAAATTATGTCCCAACATGGTCCTAACATCGCTAAGCAGTCTTATTACATCCTCAAACAAGCTGTTTCAGCCCATGATTGCGCCCTCTTAGCTGACTATGCGTTGTTCAAAGAAAAACTCAAACCCAATATCAAACAATCCATCGATCCGTTGGATCACGTCCATAGAGAGTATGGCGATCCCTTAATGGAATTATGGTTAGAAAAACTAGTCCCTACGATCGAACATACTTTAGGCCGAGCTGTATGGCCCAGTTTGTCTTTTTATTATGTTTATCACCATGGCAATAAACTCCAAATGCACAAGGATCGCAGCTCTTGCCAATGGGTAGCTAGTTTATGTATTGGCGCAGATCCTGCCTTTAAACAAGATCAACAAACCTGGCCATTGATATTAAAAACCGGCGAGGATACCACCGAGCATGCTGCGTTACAGTATGGCGACATATTACTGTTTAAAGGCCACGAAACAACGCATTGGCGGGAACCGTTTACTGGTCAATGGTTTGTGTCTGCTATTTTCGCTTTTGTAGAGAAAGAAGGTCCTTACGCATTTCAAAAGTATGATCAACGTAAGGCTTTGGGTAAACCTCATGTCGGCATGTTCCGGTGGACATGGGCATGTCTTAAACACAAAATTCTACAAGTCTTTTAGATCAACGTCTCAGAGGATGATTTTAACGCTCGGTGAACGGTCAGATTTGCGTGCTTTAATGCAGAGTGAGCATTTACACTATTGCAATACCGATCCCAGCAAGATACCATTAGGTTTGGTATTTTCGTTGATCCCACACCATGTCTGAACATCAATATAACGCAGAAGCCATCGAGGTCTTAAGTGGACTAGAACCGGTTCAACGCAGACCGGGCATGTATACCGACACCACCCGACCCAATCATTTGGCGCAAGAAGTCGTCGACAACTCTGTGGACGAAGTGTTGGCTGGTTTTGCCTCAGACATCGTTGTCACTTTGTTTGAAGATGACTCCATTGAAGTGACTGATAATGGCCGTGGCATGCCTGTGGATATGCATCCTCAATTGGGCCTCACCGGAGTCGAAGTCATTATGACGCGTCTGCATGCCGGTGGGAAATTCTCTAATAAATCGTATCAATTTTCTGGCGGCTTACATGGCGTAGGGGTATCCGTCGTCAATGCCCTCTCCACTCGCGTAGAAGTGATTATCAAACGCGATGGCATCATCTATCAGATGGATTTTGCCGATGGTGCAAAATGCGGAGAATTACGCGAAATTGGATCCACTAAAAAAAAGGATACTGGTACTACCATCCACTTCTGGCCTGATGCTAGCTATTTCGATACAAAAAAGATCTCCGCAAAACAACTGATGCATGTCTTAAGAGCCAAAGCGGTCCTTTGCTCTGGTCTCTCGATGACTTTTATCAATCGGAATACCAAAGAAACCACGCGCTGGTGTTACCAAAATGGCTTATTAGATTATTTATCATTATCTTTACCTGCTGATTACATACCAGAAGAACCCTTTACTGGGGACTTTACCAGCCCGGAAACCATGGTTTCTTGGGCTCTGGCGTGGACCACCTCCACACCTACCCCAGTGACCGAAAGTTATGTGAATTTGATTCCTACTGTCCAAGGCGGTACCCATGTAAATGGTTTACGTGCCGGACTATTTGAAGCATTAGCCGAGTTTTGCGAGATCCGCAATCTATGTCCACGTGGTATCAAATTAAGTGCAGACGATCTGTGGGAACCTTGTCAGTATGTATTATCCGTTAAAATGAATGAACCTCAATTTGCGGGACAAACCAAAGAACGTTTAACATCACGTCAAATCTCCTCTTGGGTCAGCACGGTTGTCAAAGATGCTTTTTCATTGTGGTTGAATCAATATCGTAATCAAGGCGAATTGATTGCGAACTTGACCATTGAACGCGCACAAAAACGCTTACGTCAAGCCAAACAAGTAGCGCGCAAGCGTGTTCATCAAGGCCCGGCACTACCTGGAAAATTAGCGGATTGTTTGCAGCAGGATCTCAATCAAGCCGAATTATTTTTAGTGGAAGGCGATTCAGCTGGCGGATCAGCCAAACAAGCACGGAGTAAAGATTTTCAAGCCATCTTACCGTTGCGCGGTAAAATATTAAATTCCTGGGAAGTGGAGTCTTCACAAATCCTAGCCTCACAAGAAATCCACGACATCGCTGTCGCCATCGGCGTCGATCCCAGCTCTGATGATTTATCCAGTCTACGTTATGGCAAAATCTGCATTCTAGCCGATGCGGATTCGGATGGTGCTCATATTGCCACCCTTATTTGTGCCCTCTTTTTGAAACATTTTAAACCGTTGATCCAAGCGGGGCACGTGTATGTTGCGATGCCACCTTTATTTCGTATTGATGCAGGCAAAGAAGTCCATTATGCCCTGGACGATGTAGAAAAAGATCATATTATGAAAATGTTGACGGAAAAAACCAGAAGCAAAATCAATGTGCAACGCTTTAAAGGATTGGGCGAAATGAATCCCATGCAATTACGCGAAACCACG
>CAISKC010000030.1 GCA_903885895.1 uncultured Legionella sp. | reverse complement strand
GGAGGAAACATAAATATTTTTTCTAAATCTGTCAATTAACTTTAAAATTTCGCTACCAGACAGCATGCTCAAATTTTGGATAGACCCCTCAGAACGAAGTGAGAAATCTGCATCACCTTCTGGAAGCTGCCAAATACAATGGAGATGATCGGGTAAAATAACCCAGGCTTTCATTTGAAATGGGTACTGCGATTTAACATAGTCAAATGCACGACGTAAGCGGTTGAATGCGGCATCCGCGCATAAAATTTTTTGGCGATGATGCGTCACAACTGTGAAGCAATACATGCCACCTTTTACACAAGCACGTCGGTATTCTCTCATGATGGTATCTTCCATGTTGGTTGGATTGTCTGGTAGACAAAGGAGCGACAGCGACGTGCCCACCATCAAATTCTTCCCAACACACAAAATCACAATATTCTGTAGGGTGGACAAAGGAGCGATAGCGACGTGCCCACCATCAACACTGCCTCGATTTACCATCATAGTGAACAAACAAATATCATATCGACCGCCACAAAAACTCTAAACCTTGTCTATACTTACCTGTATATCTCTGTTTAAAGAGTACGTTGGGGTACTATATGAATTACATAAAATTTCTTGCTGATATTGATAAAATCAATTACGCGACGCCTGAAATCACAACAACCATTAAAAATATCCTCTATGCCCGTGTCAAATCAGAAATCAGCAAAGAAATGGTGGCATTAATGAGCCAAATCGACGAGCTTCCCGATCTAAGCGATGCGGAAGACCGCGCAATCGTTCAAAAACAGAAAGAACAATTTCAAGCCGAACTAAATGATTTGACCGTCAAATTAACAGAGCTTGAAGAAAAATATCCCCATGCAGACACATTTGGAGAAATTGAACTCCCCCCTGCATTCATCGCCGAATTTGCCAAACCATTTAGTAATATTCGACATTTACAAAGAACTTTATTGAATGCGCCACAAATCATTAAAAAAAGTGAAGGCCGTATTACGTTAGAATTATTAAAACATATTAAAGATAATCGAGAACTACAAATACAGTTAGAAGCATTACCCGATGACGTTCTACAACAATTGATTGAAAAATCAGCAGAAACTTATAATGAAGAGCAGAGAAAACGAATACCTGATCGCTCTATCCTCAATCAAGTACAAAATTTAGCGCATCTCGCTACGATGATCATTGTAAAACGTAAATGTACCACTTACGAAGATCGTAGCGATATGGAACCTGTTGAGAATTATATTCAACTTTTACGCACACTCACTGCTAGTATCCCAGATGTTGGCGCATCGAGCATTATTGATAATATTAGTGACAACAAAATTCTGATTAACCCCAATGATCCCCACTCAGAAAGCATCAGCATCGCCAAATTGCTCTACGATACGAGAGAAAGATTACACTTGAATAATTTGACTTGGAATGATTCTCATCAAATGCGTCTTATGTCACCCAGCCGCCAGATTTTTCAAAGGCTTCGATTTGGCCAGGAAGATCGGCATATTTATCAAGCAATGCGTAGAAAAAAGCTAGAAAGCGACTTATTAATGGCAAGGAATGTTTATGATATCAAACAGTTTACTGAAGATGGTACCTCTGACAGAGCATTTGAACATATCGAGCAAAGACATTATGAAAAAATGTTATATGATTTAGTCGCAAAAAAAAGTGCCGCAAACAAAACACCGTCTGCGATAAACGCAGAGACGTATCGCCAACTGAAAATCCAAGTAACCAAGGCTGCTGGCGAAAAAAATGCTACAAAAGAAAAACTCTTAGAAAGTTCCTATACACTCTATAATTTAGAACAAATTTATTCTAATCCAATGGCAGCAAAAGAAAATATACCTTGCCCAGAACCACTTATCACGATTGACACAGAAACTGGAGAAATCTCTCTTGAATTCAATTACTTTACTATCGAACCAGGGGAAGTACTTAGAGATTTGGGGACTTACACACAAGTTTATCAACGGACTGGCCCAGTAAGATTCACAGAACAATCTAACATTAGCTCAAGAGTGCGAGCAGTAATCTCTGAACGCGGTCCAACAGACGTGATTCG
>CAISKC010000029.1 GCA_903885895.1 uncultured Legionella sp. | reverse complement strand
TTATGATGGTCCGTTATTTGATCGAATAAATGCCATACACCAAATAACAATTTCAAATGACGTGTTTGATTTAATTTTACAGCACCTGTACTATCCCTCACCTTATAGATTCGATGTAATACCAACAAAACTCCTTAGCGATATTTATGAAATATTTCTTTCAAAAAAACTAATTATTGACGCTGGCGCTGTTAAGGATGAAATAAAAAGTGAATATATAAAAACTAAAGGAGCTGTAAGTACGCCTCAATATATTGTTCAGGAAATCATAAAACGCACTATTCAAAAAAACAGAATACTTGATGCTGGCATTGAGAATTTGCTTTCCATAAAGGTATTAGATATTGCCTGCGGTAGCGGCGTTTTTGCTATTGAGGCATATGACTATATAGAAGAGATTTTTAGCGAGCTTTATCAAACCACAAGAAATCCAGATTTTGACCAGTACTTTTTTTCATTAGAAGATGAGGTTATTGTAAATTTACTTGGCAAAAAAGCAATTATGGATAATTGTATCTTCGGGGTTGATATTGATCCGGAAGCAGTTGAGGTTGCCAAAATGTCTTTATCACTAAAAGTTGTGGACACAATTGAATACTTAGAATCTTACAACGATATCGGGATTTTTGGCAATAAAATTCTTGACGGCATTGGAAACAATATAAGGTGTGGGAACTCATTGGTTGAATCTGATATTTTAACAATATTTCCATCAATTAACGACTATGAGGAAGAATTAATTAACACTAACATTTTTGATTGGAATAGTGAGCAAGGTTTTCAGGAAATATTTGAACAGAAAAATGGCTTTGATTTTATAATAGGCAATCCCCCATATGTAGAGGTTAAGAATTACAATGTTGATTTACCATTCATGCATATGTATTTAAAAGAAAAATATCCGTCGGCGAAAAATGGAAAAATTGATTTGGCAATACCTTTTATAGAAAGAGCGATTGGATTATTAAATGCTACGGGTCGAATTGGATTTATTATTCAAAAAAGGTTTTTCAAAACTGATTATGGCAAAAAAATCCGTGGAATCATTTCCAATTCTAACTATTTGAGCTCAATAGTAGATTTTGAATCAACAACCATTTTCAAGGATAGAATGACATATGTTGCATTGTTGTTTTTAGACAAAACTTCTTCGGAGTTTTTTAGTTACAAATACTTCAATACCATCCCGGAATTGCTTCCTTCAGAATTGAGAGAGACACCACCTCCCGAAATAGCTCCTGAACTATATATCACTTTACCTTCTACGGCAATTTCCGAGAATCCTTGGAGCTTTGATGATAGTCAACTCATTGACATTAGAACACGACTTTTACAAGATGGGTGTCTGGGCGATTACGCTACTGTTAAAGTGGGTATTCAAGTATTGTGGGATAGAGCTTATCATATTAGACCCTCATCGGTTGTAAATGGGCTCATAAAAGGAAAATCACATATTGAGGATAATATTGAAATTGAATTAGAGGCCTGCAGACCACTCATTTGCAATGAGAATTTTTATCCGTATAGGACTGATAATGCAGATGTATTTGTAATTTTTCCATATGACGTGGAAAATGGAATAGTTTCTGAAATTGCATTTTCGGATTTTGAAATAAGATTCCCACTCGCTGGAGGTTATTTAAGAAGAAACAGGAATGAAATTGAAATGGCTGTAGAAACATTGCCACGCAAATTTCCCGATAAATACACGAATGATCAATGGCATTTGTTTACAAGGGTACAAAATCATGTTGCAAC
>CAISKC010000028.1 GCA_903885895.1 uncultured Legionella sp. | reverse complement strand
TTTTCTAAATCGGTCAACCAACATTAGAGTTTTATCACCATACATTTTGGTTGAAATTTGGATAGATACCTCAGAACGTCGTTGCACTCCTTTGTCCACGCTACACGTCTATTGTGTTATTTTGTAACAAAAATTTATGAAGGGATACTCAAGCCCTTGTGCGACCGGCACATAGGTAACAAAGATGGAGGGGGTCACTCGGTATATAACCATCTCTCCATAAGGAGAGATGGTTAATTAATATTTAACAATATGCGCTTGTGCCATCAATTGAGAAATATACAAATCGTAATCCATCAAGCCGTAACTCGCTTCCAATTGTTGACTAAGATTACGTGTTTGTTCATTATCAGAGGCATCTAATTGACCGTCTGTCATTTTTTCCAATCTAACTATAGAGAAGTCACCATTTTGTAGTACGCGCCCTTCATAGCCGCCCACATCCGCAATAGCAAAAGCGACTTCGTTGATTTGCGCATCTCCCGAATCAGAATCTCGCGCTCTTGCAATAGCTCGTTGCCAATGCAAGGTTTTAGGTAAGGCTTTAGGAGAAGATATGATTAAGTTCTTTCCATAATTTTGGGCCGCAACCGTGGCCTTTTGTTTCAATAATACAGACTCGATCACCGTTCTGACTTGTGCAATATCTTGGAGGGTTGCAGGAATGTGTTGCTTTACGCGTAACACAACCAATGTATCTGCATCCAATTGAATGGGTTCACTATTGTTACCGAATGCTAAAACATCATGCGAAAATGCCGCTTGCATGACGGATGGATACTGAGTAATGGTTTCTTGACTAGGATGAGCCCTCGAAAACAGCGCGCTGTGTTCTAACGGAACCTTCAAACTTGCAGCAACAGCTGCCAAGGAATCAGGATTTTGGTAACTCAATTCAGATAAACGCTCTTCCATTTCAGCATATTGCTGCTGCGCTGCTTCTTGACGCAATTGCTCTACAATCAAGGTCTTTACGTCAGATAAAGGTTGAATCGCTGCGGCTTTATAAGCCTTCAGTTGCAGCACTTCATAACCCTGTTTCGTACGAATTGGCATTGAAATTTGACCAGGCTCAGTTAAATTGACCAGATACTGATCTAATCCTGATTGTCCGGCTATCACCACTGGCCATAAACCAGATTTTGCTTGTTTATCCTTCACGACTTTCTTTGCTAAAACAGCAAACTGCTCTGGTGTCTCTTGAACAGCGTCATATAGTTTCTGCGCAGCTTGTTTTGCGTAATCTTCGTCACTATCTTTATGATCATCTTTAATAGGAAACCGCACATACGCTAATTGCCATTGCGCTGGAGTCATATAATTGTTTTTGTTGTCTTCATAGTAACGTGCCACTTGCTCTGGCTGGATAGTAATTTTATTTCTCATCGTCTGCAAAGACAGTCTAATATACTCAATACTGACTTGTTCTTTCGTCATAAAGTGTTTTTGATGAGCTTTATAATACTCCTGAACTTCAGCGTCCGACACAGTGGCTTTTGTCATAAAATCTGCCGCCTTGACCACGGCATACTGATAATCACGTTTTTGCATAGACAATTTCACAAACTGAGTCAATTCAGTCGGCAAAACAAATTCACTACCTATCACGGCGAACCGTTGCTGGTTTAACAACATGCCCTGTTGGACTTCTTGTTGAAATGTTTGGGGAGTAAAAAAAGCATTACTTAAAGCTTGGGTATATCGAGAAGTTGAAAAGTGACCATCTTCTTGAAACTGAGGGATTTGCATAATCGCAGCAAGCGTTTGTTTGCTATCTACTTCAAAACCATGCTCGCGTGCAACATCAACACTGACAGCATTGACCATCATTTCCGACAAAACTTGCTGTTTGAGTGCGCGCTCTTGTCTTGGAGTCAAAGCATCCTGCCCTTGAATTTGACTCAATCTACGATAGCCCAGATCGTAATCTTCTTTCGTAATTGTATGACCATTAATCTTTACCGCCACGTTCTCAGAACGATGGTTTTGCAAATAATAATCCAAACCAAACAACGTAAACGTTAGAGTCACCAAGCTAACAATGATCCACGCCACCGCACCCTGAATGCGTTCATTCAACTTCTGCAGCATTAGTTCGTATCTCTTAAAAAAATGAATTCACTTTCGTCGGTCACAAAATAAGTTTTTGCCGAACAGCGTATAAAATACCACAAAATTAAAAACAAATGTAGTGTTTTTACCCTCGTATCAGCTTGTAATTCTACTATCTTCGCCAAAATGGCACATCGACGTCATCCAGAGCACAGCGAAGGATCTTCATAATTTACACAGTACCACAACCAGAAGATCCTTCGCTGCGCTCTCGATGACGCACCATTTGGCTCAAGCTAGCGAATTGTCAACAAACCCTACTTATTTTATTACAAAAAAAATGCGCCCTTAGGCGCATTCCAAAATTGGCGGAGTGGACGGGGCT
>CAISKC010000027.1 GCA_903885895.1 uncultured Legionella sp. | reverse complement strand
GACCAAATATAATACGCTTCGTAATCGCAAGTGAGGGTGAGTATTAATTGATCAAATAACAAAAAAGTAAAATCGTCATTTGGAGCTCGTGAAATGGTCTTAATCATTGTTTTTTAAGTACAGTAGGCCAAAATTTAACCCAGCGGGCGTACAATGTATTAGTTTGCTCCTCGTCGAGATTAACGGGTCTACAAAAATCATCATTGAACATTTTAATCATCTGCGGATCGGCATCAACATTGGCAAATACATCATGTAATTCAGACGTAGTTTTTTTATCTAGCGAGTTTGGAGCAATAATAAAAAAGTTTGAAGCCAAATCTTCATATCCTGTAATACCCTGACTGCGGAATGATCTAAACGGACCGTGACTGCTAGGGCCCGATCCTCCAATTACATTTAAGGTACCGTTTTCTACCCACTGTAGCGAATCACTTGGTAAATCAATATTAACATCGAGTACATCGCCTACTACATCCAATCTGGGTCTGGTCATGCTGTTGTATGGCACAAAAGTTACATCGGTGTTTGGTAACTGTCTACGCAACTCGTGAACCAATGATTCGGCAGCACTGCCCCCAATTGTACCAATGGTTATTCTTTTTTGTTTCTTTAAATCAGCGTACGATTGATACTTTTTACTTAACATGACATAAGGAAAGTTTGTACATTGAATAGATACTGGTTTAAAATCATTAAGATTGTAACTTTCGGTAGGGTAAAAAATAGGTCTAACAAACCAGCTGCTGGTCCATACCATAACATTGATACCGCGATTGGTTAACATGTAGCGAGCTCCTACAGAGCCACCACCGCCAGGCCTATTCTCAAAGAAAAATTGATATTTGTTTTGAATGGCATTTGCTTGTTGCACCATTAACCGAACACGGTTGGCTTGCGTACCTCCAATATCAGATGGCCATACCACAGTCACTGGAATTGGATCAGCAGCTGCAACACCACTGACAACAAATAATAGCGAAATTAAAATTTTAAACATAATTTTTCTAGATAAAGTTTACATTTTCACGCCAAAAAACACTTTTTGGATTATTAACATCATTGAGCGGAACAGACATTATTGTATTATACAATTCATCAATGCTATTTGCGACCTCTTGATAATTAGTAGCTAAATTTTTATAATCTAGACCCATTGGTACAATATCAATGTCAAAATCAGATTTGGATAACGCAAAATCATTTTTTAAATGTTCTTCTACTGTTTGAAAATCGTAATCATATAACCGAGCCAATCCAGCATTATTGGCCACCCAGTTTCGGATATCCCCAAACATACGATATGCTCGTAGTATATAAAATACTCTAGTCATTTCAATTTGATAGGTGCGTCCTTTAAAGTCTTCACCTTTTTTTCGATGCCATTTAGTAGGATCGAACAAATTGTGATGTCCAAAACTGGCTATGGTACCCATAACATCGGCTCGTTTAATAAACACAATATGATCAAAACTACTATAATCTATAGATTTATATGCATCAAGAATTTTACAATTTTTAGTATCGATAAAATCGTTTACACATATT
This sequence comes from uncultured Legionella sp., assembly GCA_903885895.1. Taxonomy (GTDB): domain Bacteria; phylum Pseudomonadota; class Gammaproteobacteria; order Legionellales; family Legionellaceae. The sequence continues at coordinate 266 of CAISKC010000027.1, read as the reverse complement.
TTAACAATAATGTTATCGGTAGTATTAATACGGCGGATCAATTCTGGATATTCATCATACGACTGGTTACTTCTGCGACTAATAGTCAACGGTTCCTTCCACGGATCTAAACTAAAGTGCTTAGCCAATACATCGTGGGTCATTGTACTTTTAACTCTAGGGATATAAACTACTGCGATTTTCATTGATAAGTTATTTATAATGTTGGGTTACTGTGCTTAAATAAAAGTATATGGACATTGATCGTTTAGGGTATTATTTGGTAG
>CAISKC010000026.1 GCA_903885895.1 uncultured Legionella sp. | reverse complement strand
TTCCTGCTAACGTTTTTTCATCAGATAGCAGATACTGGTTTTACAAGAGACAGTTGTATGATATGAATGGAAAATGGATTTCGGATAACCCGACTCCAGGCGAAGTATACGAAATGCTTAAAGGGGCCGACATGGTAATGTTTCTGTCTACCGAAGTATTGAACTATCGCCTTGATTTTGATTTGGGCAACTGGTTAAAAGCAAATAAGAAGGAAAGCTTACAGAAGGTCAATTAAAAATGAAGTGTTATTAAACAGAGGTTAAAACGAAATAAGTGGTTTTTAGCACCGTAGTATTTTTGGTTTATTTCTTTCCGGTATTTCTGCTGCTGTATTTTTTAACGCCGGTGAGGTTTAAGAATTATACTGCTTTGTTAGGCAGCATATTTTTTTATGCATGGGGTGCGCCTAAGTTTATTTTCGTAATACTGGCTGTTCTTGTTATTGACTACTACCTGGGCAATAAAATATATGAGGCAGAGCAGCGCAAAAAAAAGGGATATCTCTTTATCTCTATAGCAGTTAATGTTGGCATGCTGGCTTATTTTAAGTATTCCAATTTTTTTGTCGGCAATGTAAATCTTGCATTAGCACACGTGGGGTTTCAACAATTAAAATGGACTTCGGTTGTTCTCCCAATCGGCATTTCGTTTTTCACTTTCCAGGAAATGAGCTATACCATTGATATATACCGTGGGGAACACAAGCCACTAAAGAAGTTTACCGATTACATGCTTTTCATTTTTTTGTTCTCACACCTTATAGCCGGCCCAATAGTAACTTATCATGTACTTGCCGATGACATTATTGACAGGAGAAAAAAGCTGAACGACGATTATCGCCTGCAAGGGCTTTTTCGTTTTATGATTGGGTTGGCCCGAAAGGTGCTAATAGCTAATACGCTTGGGCAGGTTGCAGACAATATATTTAATCGGAATTATATACTTATTGGCATTTTGCCTTTTCGACATATACGAGTGCAGTAAATTCATAATGTATTGAATTTACTATTACAACATTATTGAACTATATACATACAAAAATAGTTGACAAAATATATTCCGAGGTCTGGAATATATTCATTATTTTAACAGGTAAAATAAAAAACATACCATGCAAACCGAAACAATTAATGCGGAAAAAACCAATCCTATTGAAAATAATGAAATACTAAAATTACACGCGGGTATTACAAGCGCTATTTTAAAATTGATTACTGGAAATCCTACCGCATTTTTTACAAATCAATGGATTTCAACACAAGAAATCGTTGCTCAATTTAATCACTCCGATGCCTACCTCTTTAGAAAGATAACCGTTGAAGATGTTGAGGCAATATTGGATGCAGCCAAATATCATTCTTGGTTTCACACCCACATGGAGAACGGTAAGGTTGCCATGATTAACCCAGATAAAGAAAATACTATATCTTATTCGGAATGGTCATCCCGTTGATTAACATGAATAGAAATCACTGCATTGGTATCAATATCGCCTTTATGGTCTATGACCTCGCATGTATCGAAAATCAATTTCAGTGGTTTTTTATCTTCGGTAAATAATGTGTTTAGCGTTTTCTCCTTCACTGAACTTTTAAATCTGATGCCATAAAAATTGGTTTCGGAGTTTTTATTTTTAGAGTCAATAAATTTGACGGTACACCCGGTAACTTCTTTCTGGTTTGGGTTTATGATTTCTAAATGTAAAAACTTAACCGTTTTATCTTTAAACTCTGGCT
>CAISKC010000025.1 GCA_903885895.1 uncultured Legionella sp. | reverse complement strand
CGGTTTTTATTGTTGTTTCGCAACTCAATAGTACCGAATTTTAACGATGACGCTAATACTTCTTGCTCATCTTGAATTTACAGCAGTATACGGACTTAACCTCGAGACAGCGCTAGCGCGCTTCCTCAGCCCGAACGGGTCATATTATCTATGATATTATTTTATACGTTTTCGTGGGGATACATCAGTTCGCGAAGAGCATAGCGACGAAGCAATCTAGTGGCCTTACTGATGCTAATGATAACCTCAGCGCTGACCATGAGGTTATGTCGAATCTAATCGGGATGGTATACTACATAAAACAAATACGCAGGATATAACCATGAGCAATCTTCCCCAATGCCCCAAATGCCATTCTGAATATACTTATGAAGACGGCGCTCACCTTGTCTGTCCTGAATGCGCGCATGAATGGTCACCAGATGCGGCAGAAGACACAAATGATGACCCAGCTGTGATCAAAGACGCGCATGGCACAATATTGCAGGATGGCGACACCATTACGGTGATAAAAGATTTAAACGTGAAAGGCTCTTCAATGGTGGTGAAAGTTGGCACCAAAGTCAAAAACATTCGATTAGTAGCAGGCGATCACGACATCGATTGCAAAATTGAGGGCATTGGTGCTATGAAATTAAAATCGCAGTTTGTCAAAAAAGTTTAATTATAGTCGATTAAATTTTATTTTGTTTATTCTTCTGCAGACAAATAAAGCGCAGGAGGCCGGAGGCCAACGAGCCATTGTCGGAAGAGGAATAAACCAAATAAAATTTAATCGACTATCACTCCCCAGATAGACCCTTTACGCCAAATAAGTTCGACGTTCTTGCATCGTATCAATACTATTTAAGACCGATTTTTTAGCGATGGTATGCATGATGGGAATATCGAGCAAGGGCATACCCGTGTGAATCAAGTGTGCAATAATAAAACTATCTTGCCACATGACTTCCGTAGCGCGCGCGCTTTCTTTCATCCATAAACTCACCCACAAAAAGTGAAACAACCAACGGTCGCGATGTTGTTCAAACTCTTCCTGAAAAACCATGATGATAGCTTGATCTAATTCGCATACCTTGACGCCATCGACAAACCCAGAGCATTTATTGACCAATGCATCTATCTGAGGATTTTCCACAAACCACGAATCTATAAACACTTTGGTATGCGGCCACTTCTGCGAGCGACGTAAAGAAATTTGAATGGTTTCTTCTGTAAAGGGGCTAATCTTCACCCCTAATTGTTGCAACATATCGTCGATATCTAACGCTTCCGGCACAAACTGGAGACCCAGTTCTTCTTGAATTTCCAACAAATGCAAATCAGGCATGCCACCTTGCGCCAACGTCACAGCTATAAAATGATTCGTCATCATGGTCAAATAAGCCAGATCCACTTTGCGCAATACAATCGAATCATCAAACACTTCATCATGATAGTGCAGCACATCTTGCTCTGAAATAACCGGGGTAATCCAAGCATCTTTTATACCTAAATGATATTTGAATAATAAACCGCATAAACGATTACGCCCTCTTTTGCGAATTTGAATAAAGATGCCTTGTGCGCCGCCGCCATCGATTTCGCTTGCTTTAAGTTGCATCATACGAGCAGGTTTTGCTTTATGAAACACCACCTCTTTTTTTCTTTGCAGGGTAATCCAGTGATTAAATTGGGCATGATAAGACTTCGGATACCAATGCTTGATCATTTGCAGGCGCGATAAAGAAATAGAACTCAATTGAATCGAAGGCATAATAGAATCAATCGTTGCAACCACCACCTCACGCACTGCTGGATCTGAATGTAACAATGTTAACAGCGCTATATCGTGACCTTCTTCTAAATGATATAAATCCAAAACCAAATCGATAAAGAACTCCGGTGGCATCGCATAGCTTTGCGCAAAAAAATTCTCAGCAATTTCAAACACGGTTAAATCAGATAATTCTTTGATCAGATCTCGGATAGAGCTCATATGAGCCACTTCATCGGCAGGGGTCTCAATACTTTCTTGATTGGCCAACGTCAAATAAGCCGATTTTAATTCGGGTGACAATTCTGCATGCACTTCATAAAAAGCGTTTAATATTGGCAACCAAAAACTCAGAGAATGATGACTCGTCAGTAGCGCAGTAGCCAAATGCGCCATCAGTTGGTGCAAGGTTTTTTCAGCCTGTTTCGATGCGCACTCACTGGCAGCTTGGAGCTTGGCAACACAGATATCTAGCACAAAAATACATGCCGTATACTGCGAGTGCTCCTCTTCCACGCGTCGCTCATCTAATCCAACCAACAGATCAATAACCTGTATAGCCAGTTCCGGACTGTCAATAAAATGAGCGTAACATTCCGGATCAATATCTTTGTCTTGTTGGATAAATCCGGCAATCAGCGTAATCCATTCAGTAAGCGTTTTTATTGCTATCACTATTTCGGGATCTCTCTGCTTTTTCCGTTAGCATCAATCGCTACAAAAACAAAAGTGCCTTCGGTTACTTTATTTTTTCTTGCCGAGCTCAAATCCTCGGTCCATACTTCCACATCAATGGTCACAGACGTTCTGCCAATTTTAACCAGGTTCACATAACAACTTACCAAATTTCCAACATGCACAGGTTTCAAAAAATTCATGGTATGAATCGAGACAGTCACAGCTCGGCCACCCGTTACGCGCTTCGCCATGATACCCGCAGCCAAATCCATGTTTGATACCAACCAACCCCCAAAAATATCCCCTCCGGGATTGGTATGCGCCGGCATCGCTAACGTTTGAATTGCTAACTCCCCGTTGGGTACCATTAAGACTCCATTTCACGTTTCACTTTAGACAAAGCATCTGCCATAGCTGTATTAAATATGGATTTAGGCTGGGAAACTTTGGGTGGCGCCGCAGAACGAGACGGTTTAGATTTAGGTTTCGACTGAGCACTGGCCTTTTGGGGTTTTTCCGCTTGATGAACAGTAGCTGGCGCGGATGGTTTGTGTTCTTTCTTGCTAGCTGGCCGTTGCTCTGTTTGTGGTTTCATACTTAAACCAATCCTGCGGCGCTCTTTATCAACTTCCGTCACTCTCACTGTCACAATATCACCCGCTTTCACCACAGCATGCGGATCTTTAATGAAGTGCCCAGCCATCTCGGAAATATGAATCAAACCATCTTGGTGCACACCCATATCCACAAAAGCGCCAAAATGCGTCACATTCGAAACCACACCCTCCAAAATCATACCCACGGCTAAATCAGCAATATCATTGACACCTTCTTTAAAGGAGACCGTTTTAAAACTTGGACGAGGATCGCGTCCTGGCTTTTCTAATTCTAATAACACATCTTGCACCGTCGCCAAACCAAATTGCTCATCGACATAACGATCAGCAGCGATGGCTTTCAACACCGCTGTGTTGCCCAGTAAACTGTCTAAATCCAGCCCCGTATCCTGCACAATACGTTCCACCAATGGATACGCTTCTGGATGGACACCTGACGCATCTAAATGATTCGCACCCTGATTAATCCGTAAAAACCCTGCTGCCTGTTGAAACGTTTTAGCGCCCATACGCGGAATATTTTTTAATGCTTCACGATCCGCAAACGCACCATGTTCATCGCGATACTGAACCAATTGTTTGGCCAAAGCATCACTTAATCCCGAGACATGCGATAACAATGCTGCAGAAGCACGATTGATATCGACACCTACTGCGTTCACACAGTCCTCTACCACAGCATTCAAACACTGCGCCAAACGACTTTGATTTACATCATGTTGATATTGTCCTACTCCGAGTGCCTTAGGCTCTATTTTGACCAATTCCGCCAGTGGATCTTGTAAACGTCGCGCAATCGATACCGCGCCACGTAAGCTCACATCTAAATCTGGAAATTCATCAGCCGCCAATTGCGAAGCAGAATATACCGACGCACCTGCTTCACTCACCAAAACTTTGGTCAAAGCCAAGTCCGGATACATTTTCATCAACTCTGTGACCAATCGCTCTGTTTCACGCGATCCAGTCCCATTACCAATACTGATGAGATCGACATGATATTTCACAGCCAATTTGGCTAATGCAGCCAGCGCAGCATGCCATGTATCTTGAGATTGCACCAAAAATACCGTATCTTGATCCAAGACTTTGCCGGTTTGATCAACCACCACGACTTTACAACCGGTTCGAATACCCGGATCCAAGCCCATGATCACTTTGGCACCAGCTGGGGCAGTTAATAATAAATCTCGTAAATTTTTAGCAAAAACATCAATCGCATCCTCATCGGCGAATTCACGCAGACGATTCAATAATTCCAGCTCCAATTTGGCCCACAATTTGGTCGACCAAGCCAAACGCACAGTTTCCATCAGCCACGGGCTAGCCGCCGTAATATTAAAATAGCCAGCAATCGTTTGCTCACCCATCTGTGGATTGGTCATCTTAATCGCTAAACTTAGTGCTTGCTCTTTACGACCTCGGAATAAAGCCAAAGCCCGATGCGATGGGATTTTACATAACTGTTGTGAGAAATTCGCATAATCAGCAAATTTATTATCCTTGCTCTCTTTTGCCCCTTTCTTTCCTTTGCCTTTGGATCCTTTCGTCTCTTTAGGTCCTTTGGTCGCTTGTGCCGTCAAGGTGCCTTCTTGCCAAATAGATTGACGGAATTGCGCCAACAAATCGGGCTCCTCTGCAAAACGCTCCATCAAAATTTGACGAGCCCCTTCTAAAGCCATTTCTACGGTTTCAACCCCCAAATCTGGATTGAGGAATTGCTGCGCATGCGTATGAGGATCAATGGCGGCATCTTGTAATAGGGCTTCCGCTAAAGGTTCTAATCCCGCTTCCTTAGCCAAATGAGCTTTGGTACGTCGCTTAGGACGATAAGGCAAATACAAATCTTCCAAACGTGTTTTGGTCGTTGCGGATAAGATAGATTGCTCTAAAGCGTCCGTCAACATGCCTTGTTCACGAATACTCTGCAAAATAACGGTCTGACGCTCTACTAATTCGCGCAAATAAAACAAGCGCTGAGCGATTTTACGCAGTTCCGTATCATCAAGATATTGCGTTGCTTCTTTACGATAACGCGCGATAAAAGGGACAGTTGCGCCATCATCCATTAAGCGAATCGCTGCTTCAATCCGACCGGGATCGATGCTCAGTTCTTGGCTAATGGTTGATACAACCTTTGCAACATCTGAATTCATATGCTCTCATTGCTCCTATTGTATATCATCCCTCATCCGCCCTTCGGGCACCTTCTCCCCTCAAGGAGAGAAGGAATCAAATAAGGACTCTATTCTACTGTAACAGATTTAGCTAAATTCCTAGGCTGATCCACATCCGTACCTTTGGCAACTGCGACATGATAAGCCAAAAGTTGTAATGGTATGACATAAAGAATGGGCGCAATCCAAACACCCCCGGACGGGACTCGAATAAACGTAGCATAATCTTCCGTCCAAACTTGCTGATCGTCGATAAAAACAAATAATTGTCCACCACGTGCACTGACTTCATGTAAATTAGATTTGAGTTTATCTAGCAGCTCGTCATTAGGTGCTACGACCACAACGGGCATTGTTTTATCAACCAAAGCCAGAGGACCATGCTTTAATTCCCCTGCGGGATAAGCTTCCGCATGAATATAAGAGACTTCTTTTAATTTTAAAGCACCCTCTAAAGCAACCGGGAATTGTACACCTCGACCTAAAAACAAGGCGTTGTTTTTATTCACAAATTGATGCGATAATTTTTCAATCTCTGGGTTCAAATGCAAAGCTCGTTCACAAGCAGCTGGCAAACGCTGCAATTCTGTAAACACCGCTTGTGCACGTTCGTCGCGACACATAGTTGTAGCAATCATCAACAAAGCAACCAATTGTGTGGTAAATGCTTTGGTAGAAGCTACTCCAATTTCCACTCCGGCGCGCGTTAAAAAAACATTATCCGACTCACGCACCAAAGTAGAGCTGGCTACGTTACAAATCGAGTACGTACCTAAGTATCCCGCCGATTTTGCTTTATACAATGCTGCCAACGTGTCCGCCGTTTCTCCGGACTGCGAAATCGTCATGAACAACGTATTCGGGTTCACAACCACATCACGATAGCGATATTCACTCGCGATTTCTACCTGCGTCGCCAAACCAGCCAAAGACTCGAACCAAAATTTCGCAATGAGCCCCGCATGATAACTGGTGCCACAAGCTACAATATGAATCTGCTTTACCTGTTCGAACAGTGTCAACGCTTGATCACCAAAACTTGCCTTCAACACCTCTAAACTAGATAGTCGACCCGCTAATGTGTCCCCTAATACCGTGGTTTGCTCAAAAATTTCCTTCAGCATAAAATGCCGGTACGGTTCCTTCGTAATCGTAAAACTATCCGAACGCAGCGGCTCGCTATGACGTTGTGCCAATTGCTGCTGACTATCAAAAACACTCACCTTGGTGGGTGTCAAATGGACACTATCGCCTTCCCGCAAAAATATGATTTGATCGGCAAAAGAACGCAATGCCAAAGGATCAGACGCAATATAATTTTCATCCACACCCAAACCAACGACCAACGGGCTGCCCTTGCGGATCGCTACCAATTCATTCGGATACTTACTATGAATCACACCCAAAGCAAACGCACCGGAAAGCTCTTGTGCAGCGGCTTGCACGGCTTTTACAAAATCGGGGACTAAATGATAATGATAATGAATCAAATGTGCAGCCACTTCGCTATCTGTTTCAGAGGTAAATTGATAGCCTAGGCCTTGTAAGCGTTCACGCAACACACCATGATTTTCGATAATGCCATTGTGCACAATCGCAACTTCATTATGTGACACATGTGGATGCGCATTGTTTTCTGAAGGACGACCATGTGTCGCCCAACGTGTGTGAGCAATCCCTAACTGTCCGCAGTACCCATTCGCAGCATCATGGCTCAAAGCATCTATCAACGCCTGCACCTTCCCCTCAGTGCGCATACGGTGCACACCTGGTTCAGCATTGATAACCGCAATCCCAGCAGAGTCATAGCCCCTATATTCTAAGCGGCGCAAACCCTCTAATAAAACCTTACTAATATCTCGTTTTGATACTGCGCCCATAATGCCGCACATACCCGCTCCTATAACTGTTTTTTCATAATGCGCGCATGATCACGTTGCCAATCTCGATCTTTCACAGAATCACGTTTGTCATGGGTTTTTTTACCCTTGGCCAAAGCCATTTTCATTTTAACCTTATTATGCTTCCAATAGAAAGATAATGGTATCAAAGTATATCCTTGCCGCTCCACTTTACCAATCAATTGGTTCAATTGTTTGCGATTCAACAAAAGTTTACGTGTCCGACTTGAATCTGGGTTCGTATGCGCCGATGCGGTGGGTAACGGTTGAATTTGCGCCCCTAACAAAAAGGCTTCGCCATATTTTACAATAATATGTGCATCCGATAAATTCACTCTCCCCGCACGCAGACTTTTGACTTCCCACCCTTCTAATACCAAGCCAGCTTCATAGTCTTCTTCAATAAAATACTCAAACCGAGCTTTCTTATTGGTAATAATTGTATCTTTATCTTTTTTATCCATGTTTTATGTCCACGCGAAGTATATTATGCTGGATAGGTATCGTTATAAAACAGGACGTAACTATGACCAACACGGAACGTAAATTATTTGTGCTAGATACTAACATACTGATGCATGATCCCACAGCCATTTTTCATTTTCAAGAGCATGACATTTATTTACCTATGGTGGTGTTGGAAGAGTTAGATCGACACAAAACCGGCATTTCCGAAGTGGCACGTAATGTTCGACAAACGAATCGGATGTTGGTCGAATTAATGAGCGGTGCAACCCATGCAGAAATCGTAGCAGGACTCAAAATTCCCGGCTTTGCGTCCAATCAACCTATCTCAAGCTCCGGTCGTTTGTTTTTTCAAACGGACGATTTGAAGCAAGTACAGCCCTTGTCATTGCCCGGACATAATGTTGACAACACCTTGTTGGCCATTGCATTAAGTTTACAAAAAAGAGAGCCCGCGCGCCAAATTGTGATTGTCTCCAAAGACATCAATCTCCGCATCAAAGCCGGAATCATAGGCATTGATGCAGAAGATTATTATACCGACCAAGTTTTAGATGATGTCACATTATTACATAGTGGCATGCATTATTTAAAAAATGATTTCTGGGATCTACATAGCAAGGACATGGCCGCCTGGAAAGAAAATGGAAAAACATTTTATCGCATGAATGGTCCACTCATCACCGATTGGAACCTCAATGATTGCTTAATCACCGAAAATAAGGAATTCAAAGGGATCGTCAAAAAAGTAAACTCCCAAGAAGCATTGGTTGAAATGGCGAGAGATTATACCAATGAAAAAAATGCCGTCTGGGGAATCACCGCACGGAATGATGAGCAAAACTTCGCTCTAAACTTACTACTCGATCCCAATATCGACTTCATCACCTTACAAGGACAAGCAGGGACCGGAAAAACCTTATTAACCATTGCTGCTGGGCTGACTCAAGTTCTTGAGGAGCGCCGATATATAGAAATCATCATGACGCGCGTCACCATCCCAGTCGGAGAAGACATTGGATTTTTACCTGGTACGGAAGAAGAAAAAATGACGCCGTGGATGGGGGCGTTGATGGATAATCTTGAGGTCTTACATGCGAATCAAGAGGGTGGCAGCTTTGGTCGCGGTGCAACCGAAGATTTATTGAAAGACAAAATCAAAATTCGTTCCTTGAACTTTATGCGTGGCCGCACATTTCTCAACCGTTTTATCATCATTGATGAAGCACAAAATCTCACCCCCAAACAAATCAAAACCTTGGTCACCCGCGCTGGACCAGGCACTAAAATCGTTTGTCTAGGTGACATCAAGCAAATTGACACACCTTATTTAACCGAAACAACCTCCGGCCTAACGTTTGCAGTAGATAGATTTAAAAATTGGCAGTATAGTGCCCATATAACCCTGACCCGTGGCGAACGTTCGCGCTTAGCGTACTATGCCGCTGAAAATCTATAGGAGACATTATGCGTGCTATCACTTATGACGATGTCCTGTTAGTTCCTGCCTACAATCATCATGAGTCTCGACGTATCGTAGATACGACGATGACCGATCGCTTACACAAGCTCACCTTATCACTGCCCGTCATGAGTTCCAATATGGATACGATTACGGAAAGCAAAATGGCCAATTTCATGCACGCCAAAGGCGGTATTGGCGTCATGCATCGGTTTTTAAGTATCGACGATAACATCAAAGAGTTTAAAGCTTGCGATGGCGCTGTGTTCATCTCGATTGGTTGCTCGAAAGCAGAACTGGAACGGGCCGAAGCTTTGCGAGATGCCGGTGCCGATTTTTTCTGTGTGGATGTCGCACATGGACATGCACACTATGTCGGAAAAACCCTGAAAAGTCTCCGCCAAATATTAGGTTCACGCTGCATCATGGCTGGTAATGTGGCCACTTATGCTGGCGCGGATTATCTTGCGTCATGCGGTGCAGACATCATCAAAGCAGGGATTGGGGGCGGCTCCGTATGTAGTACTCGCATCAAAACCGGATTCGGGATCCCCATGTTAACCTGTATTCAAGACTGCGCTCGCTCAGACCGTTCGATTGTAGCCGATGGGGGCCTCAAAACCCCAGGTGATATTGTCAAAGCGTTAGCATTCGGCGCAGATTTTGTCATGATCGGCGGCATGCTGGCCGGCACAGAACCTACCCCAGGTGAGGTCATCACCAAAACAGATGGATCGCGCATCAAAAAATACCGAGGCATGGCATCCCGCGAAGCACAAGAAAGCTATTTGGGACAAATGCACGAATGGAAAACAGCCGAAGGCGTGTCTGCCGAAGTGCCCTATCGCGAATGCGCCGATATGGTGATTGGTGATATCGTAGGCGGATTACGCTCTGGTTTAACGTACGCGGGTGCGAATACCATCAGCGAATTACAACGTAAATTAAATTATGTGGAAATCACACAAGCAGGTCGCATTGAAAGTTTGCCGCATAAATTAATGGAAACCAATTAAATGCAAATAAGCGACTTTGCTTTTATCCATCGCGGCAAAATAATCCGACCTCTCAGTGAACAAGAGAGCGACTACCTCATGCCGATCGATCACGTGGTCACAACACGGCATGAGCGCGCGCTGTTATTGCTCCACGGCTTCGCATCATCTCCAGCCGTTTATCGCGCCATCCTACCGCATTTGACTGGTTATGATCGGATTGTTTGTCCCGTGTTACCCGGTCATGCTCATTCTTTACAAGCCTTTGCCCAGTCTACAGCTCAAAATTGGCGTGATGCGGCACATGAGCATTGCGCAACATTAATCGACACCTATGCCCAAGTCAACGTGGTCGGTTTCTCGATGGGCGGCGCATTGGCATTAGGATTGTCACAAGTATTTCCCATCCATCATTTGTACCTCTTGGCGCCAGCTTTAAAATTATATTATCCCGCAACATTAGCTCGCTTAGCCGCGCGTGCCTTAGCCACGCTAGGTTACAAAACGTTCCCCAATCATGCTGGAAATTTTTTTTCTGACCAACACCAAGAATTGGCATATCGCCGCTTGCCAATACCGACTATCCTAGAAATCCTGGCGTTTGTGCAATCCCAAACTTACCAACAACCCGGCTGTCCCACCGATTTATTTCTAGGTCGGCATGACAGAGTGGTCGATTCCAAAGCCATTGCACAGCAATATGCACAGCAATCACAAGTCAAAATCCATTGGTTGCAGCATTCTGCACATTTGCTACCTTTGGACGGAGATATTGAGCTGCTCTTACAATATATAAATAGAGAGAATATATAGGGTCTCTATACGTACCTAGACCCCATTGTATCATCAGTGTCCAAATCCATGCGTATCATCATCTTCAGCACCTTTTTTAGGTTCAGGTCTTATCCCTGTGCCTTGTGCCTGTTTCGGAGCAGCATCCTCTACCGATTTAGAGTCTGGTGTTGGGGAAATCCTTTCTTTAATCGCATTAACCACCGACTCAGCTCCAGAATAATGGTACGCCTTTTTCGCCGCCCACTTAGCCCCAGTCGCATAAGCCACCGCATTCACCGCGGACGCAGCCATATTACACGCCCCTTTCGCCGCCCACCATGCCACCGAAACCCCATCTTTACCAGGTTGCACAGAATTATGCAGATTCATTAAACTAGCGGTTAACGAATTTGAACTAGCGGCCTCTTTTTTATCATTTTTTTTATCATCTTTTTCATCATCTTTTTTCGACTTATTATTCGCCTGATCTGCGCTATCCTGTGCAACAACATCTGGACCATTCGGGTCAGAGGTCTCCTGACTCGATGAGTCCGGCTGATCTGTGGCATTCCTCAGTCGTTGTATTCGCTCTTCTTCCGCTTTACGTTCTGATTCACTCTGACCCATGGTTATCTCCAATTTGATTAGGGGATGTGACTACGCTCTGGATAACAAACTTAGGACGTTCCCAGATCCAATATTACGCCATTTTCTGCCATAAAATCATTTTTATAAGTGGGGGCAGAGTAATAATAAATATTACTCCGATCACTGGCTAACGCATGTTGTGCATTCACCACCGCAATACGCGCAATCGCATTATCATACGTTTTTACAAATGCTTCTGTGGCACGTAAATACCGCGCATTCAAATTCGCATCTCCTTGCAGCATCACCAATTCTTCTTGCGCCGTACCAGCTATTTGGGCACGCGCTTTACCTCGCATCATCACGCGCAGCGTCTGTGCTTTCACCCAGTATATGCTTAAATAACTGCGATCAGACATTTTCAAGGTTTGCAAATTGGTCGTCCCAACAATTTTCACATGCACACCATCTTTGAGAACCAAATTCAGATGGCGATTCAAACCACTTCTGATCGTCATCCGACCCTCACCCCCTAACACCACATGACCTAAATTGATCCGCCCATTCAAATCGGTCACAGCATCATTCTTAATGTTTAAATCCAACTGTTCTGAAGATATTTTATGTCCCGTGATCACACCCGTACCATGATAAGACAGATAATCAAGATGTCGCATTCCTAAATCAACATCCACTGGCCCGTACAAAGGTGCGCCGTACTTAAAGCGAAGGATCATCGTTCTTTTACGTACCGACCAGACCAGATTCTCCAGATCACGGGAATCGCCATGCATACTTATCCAGGCCCGGCGCGCACCGGTATGCAAACGTAAATTCAACTTCCCCGCAGCATCAACCCGACTAAAATCGGGCGTTTGATGCACAACCGTTTCGATCTTAGGTGGATAAGGCCGGCAGCAAGCATTGGCGATGTAGGGCACCACTCTTGTGATCTTAGGTGAATGAAGGGCTGAATGAACGCGACAGCAAGATTTTTGTGACATGGGCTGATACAAAGTCTGACAGACGCCCATCAATGGGGTAAGCAAACTCAGGATGATCATCCATCGCATCAACATAGGGGTTCCTTAAAAACAAACATGACACAGCTGTATATACCCTTTACTAATGAGTTTTCGGCTTTCTTAAAAAGAGATTACATTATAAACGTTAGACCATATAATGCGTAGGATCAACTATTCCAGCTTCTT
>CAISKC010000024.1 GCA_903885895.1 uncultured Legionella sp. | reverse complement strand
CTGTTGCGGGCAGCTTTGCTGCCTCTGTCTTTAGGTTTTTATGGAACTATGACAAACTGCAGAAGATTCAGTCTCTAATCACACAGAATGACGAAGAGAAACACCTATCTCTAAATCTAGCAACTCGTAATCTCAAGCTAACAAGCGTGTTCCGACAATCGGAGCAGCGGTTAAAGCAAGATTATCTGATATCTGGCGGCAAGATTAGATGGACAGAAGAACCCCAGTTTTTTTGGAATGGTAAATATATTTATGTATCTACGGAATGGACAACAAAGAAAGAAACAAGACTAGACATAGCCAACCTCAAAAAAATTATTGAATCTGAGTACAAAGAATTTGAAATTGAAATCACGGAAAACGAATTTACTTTAAAACCGAGTAGGCACCATGCCAAATTGAACTCCAACTTCGTTGGAGTTGGCACTTGCCTGCCTAAGCCATTCATACTTTTGGCCGGCATATCAGGAACAGGTAAATCTCTATTTGTTAAGCGGCAAGCAGCGCACCAAGGACATGCAAATCATATTTTAATTCCAGTTCGACCTGATTGGCATGAGCCTTCAGACTTACTAGGCTACGTTTCCAAAATAAACGGCGAAAAATACGTGACCAGTGCGTTTTTGAAATTCGTTGTTAAGGCCTGGATAGATGCTTACGACCATGTATCCGAAGGGAAAATTGCTTTAAAAGATTTATCGAAGATGACAACTTGGTGGGTTTGTCTTGATGAAATGAATCTTGCGCCTGTAGAACAGTACTTTGCTGACTACCTTTCCGTAATTGAAACTCGTCGTTGGACTGGCGATACTTATGAGTGTGAGGCATTAGTACATCCAGCCCAGTTGGTAGATGAAAGTTGTCACGAGGAGCTAAAGAAAGACTTAGGGCTTTTAGCAAAGGATGATCTATGGAAACATTTCGTTGAACATGGCATCGCAATTCCGCCAAATTTAATTGTTGCTGGTACTGTCAATATGGATGAAACGACTCATGGCTTCTCCAGAAAAGTTATAGATCGCGCTTTCACTATTGATTTCGGCACGTTTTTTCCCAATGATTTTGATGAACTGTTCAACCCAAAATCAGAGCCTAAGCCTTTAGTATTTTCAAAATATTCAAGTGCAAGTATGAGCGAGCTTTCCGTCGTTGCTGCGGATTTCAATGGTGATAAATCAATTAGCTTTCTCAAAGACATTAACTCTTGCTTGCAGGGAACACCATTTGAGCTCGCTTTTCGAGCGCTAAATGAACTACTGTTAGCGGTCAAGTGTTTCTCACCAAAAGACGATGGAGAGCTTAGTGCAGTTTGGGACGACTTCATTATGACTAAACTTCTCCCACGTATAGAAGGAGATACGGATAAGCTGCGTTTTAACGGCGAAAAGAGTTTATTGACCACATTGCATATCAAAATTGATGTGCATCTTAAAAATCTCAACTCATCTGGGTTTCGCCCTGATTTACTAAGAACATCCGTTACTGGCGAGACTGTCAGCGTAGAATTCCGAAGTCTCAAAAAAATTGCTTGGATGCATGAGCGACTAATAAATAGTAGCTTTACTAGCTTTTGGGCTTAAAAGCCTGATTGCCACCCTGGGTTG
>CAISKC010000023.1 GCA_903885895.1 uncultured Legionella sp. | reverse complement strand
TCGCTTACTCTTTGCTGGAAATCTCACCCGACAGCCCTTCATGGCGGATGTAGAGTACCGTATTAGTGGTGAATTAACCAATACTGATGTTGTGATGAATAATACTTTTTGGATTGGCGTTCAACCTTCCTTAACAAAAGAAATGCTGGAATATACAGCAACACAAATTGAGACGTTTTTAGGAATCAATTTTTAATTAGGATAACTTATGAAATATTTAGATAAACCACTTTTTACATTTGAGATGGCCAACAATCACATGGGTGATGTAAATCATGGAATTTTGATTGTTAAGGAGTTTGGTAAGCTGGTTAAAAAGTATCCTGAATTTAATTTTTCAATGAAATTGCAGTACCGTGACAACAGTTTCTTTCACCCTGATCACATTGAGCGAAAAGACCATAAGCTAATTAAGAGGTTTACAGAAACGCGTTTAACTGACGCTGAATTTAAGGCAATCATTGATGAAATTCATAAGCAGGGCTTCATTTCAATGTGCACTCCCTGGGATGAAGTTGCTATTGATTATCAAATTCAAATGGGGGTTCAGATTATCAAGGTAGCTAGCTGTGCATTCACGGATTGGCCCTTATTGGAAAAGATCGCCCAAAAAGATCTCCCTATAATTGCATCGACAGCGGGCGCTACAGAAAATGATATTAAGAATGTTTATACATTCTTTAAAAATAGAAATAAAGAAATTGCAATTCTGCACTGTGTTGGTGAATACCCCTGTATTAAAGAGCATTTAGATTTGAATCAGATTGATTATTTAACATCAAGATACGATGCACCTATCGGGTATTCAACCCATGAAGACCCTAATAATTTTGATAGCATCAAAATTGCGGTTGGGAAAGGCGCTCAAATTTTTGAAAAACACGTTGGCGTACCTACTGATAAATATGAGCTCAATCAATATTCAGCCACCCCTGAGCAGGCAGATCATTGGCTAGCTGCTGCACGAGAGTCTTTCATTATGTGTGGTGGGGATTACAGGGTTAGAAAGACTTTCTCAGAAAAAGAAGTGGCTGACTTGCGTATTCTTTACAGAGGGGCTTTCGCTGCCTCAGATATAAATGCCGATACCGAGATTAAAGACAATTTCTTTTTGGCTATGCCAAATGTTGAAGGTCAGCTTGTTGCCAAGGATCTCGGAAAATATAAAAAATATAAGACTAACAAGAAAATTGACGAAAATTCGCCACTAATGCTAGAAGACTTGGTATGTGATGATCAGAAATCTCAGGTGAGAGGGATTCATGAAGCAATAAAGAGGGTTGTTGATAATAGTCCACTTGCCTTGGCGAAAAATACCTATGTAGAAATTTCGCATCACTATGGATTGGATCGTTTTAACGAAGTGGGGGCTGGACTTATCCACTTAATTAACCGCGAGTACAGCAAGATTGTCGTAGTGATGTTGCCCGGCCAAAGTTATCCCAAACATCGCCATATACAAAAGGATGAAACTTATTACGTCTTATCAGGTCAGCTAGTTGTTCAAACTGATCACGGTGAAACCATTTTGAATCCTGGTCAAACTTTATCCGTTGAGCGTGGCGTTATTCACTCATTTAGTACTGAGGTTGGCGTTGTTTTTGAGGAGATTGCTACAACTTACATCAAAGGTGATTCTGCTTATATAGATGAATCCATTAACCAAAACAAAGATAGAAAAACCGTGGTGCTCCTGTAATGGAATCGTTTGCAACTGCATGTTTGGATTTGCAGAAAAGGGTATGTGAAGCTAATTTAACTTTACATGATTCGGGCCTTATTGTTTCAACATTTGG
>CAISKC010000022.1 GCA_903885895.1 uncultured Legionella sp. | reverse complement strand
TCCTTGCCATTTTCCTTTTGAGCGTGGAGCATTTCAAGATGCGCTTTTTCTTCTGGAGATATATGTAATCTTTTCATGACGCATAGCTTGATCCCAATAAATTAAAAATGCAAGCATTTTGAAAGATCATGGGTATATATAATAGCGGTGTTTGGTCAGGTGGCACAAACGTCGATGGCAGTACGCCACTTTTCTCTGTATCATGCCCAAGCAGTTCATTTTGTATCGCGGTTGATAGCATAGGGAACGCTATGACATTCAATGGTAGTTCATGGACTGCGCCAACGCTCATTACTCCGAATACGGCTAATTCTGTTTCTTGCCCAAGTAGTTCGTTTTGTGTGGTTGTAGACGACGCAGGGTTTGCAACGAGTTTTAATGGTACAACTTGGAGCGCACCACTCATGGTGGACACCGTTAATCAGTATCTGACCGCTGTTTCATGTCCAAGCAGTTCTTTTTGTGCGGCTGTGAACATTGCAGGGGAAGCATATCTCTATCGACTTTAAAAGTCTAAAGATAATAGGCAACCCCTAAGCCAGAGATCAAGCCAAATAAATGACCTTGCCAAGACACATGTTTTTTACCTGGGAAAATCGAATATAAAATACCAGCAAAATACATGATACACACGAAGGCTAACACTACGCTTGTGACGGAGCTATGATAATAAGCATGCGCCATCAAATAACCCCAATATCCTGTGATGACACCACTGGCTCCGACATGGATGCCGCGATTTGCAAAACACCATGTTAATAGTCCTGAAAAGAGGATGATAAGGATAGAAACATGTATAAAAAATGGGATCCCTTGAATTAAGATAAAGTTTGCTAAAACAATGAAGGGAATGGAGTTGAAAAATAGATGGTTAAAATTAGCATGTAAAAAAGGAGCAAAGAAAATACCTGGCAGTCCAGCCAAAACGCGGGGTCGGATCCCTAAATAGAGCAGACGGTTTCCTAATAGTAGATTGACAGCATAAGTCCCCCATAAGAGCAGGAGGACTTCTGATAGAAATAAGGC
This sequence comes from uncultured Legionella sp., assembly GCA_903885895.1. Lineage (GTDB taxonomy): Bacteria > Pseudomonadota > Gammaproteobacteria > Legionellales > Legionellaceae. The sequence goes on along the minus strand of CAISKC010000022.1, from coordinate 6,635 downwards.
ATTGGTTTGTGTTTGGCTGGCAATCAATATGAAGCTATCTGCGATAGTTTGAATGATCATCTTGTCGACTTAGCCTCCAATTGTAATACGATCCTTACCCATATATGGACGTAAGACTTCTGGTATACTGATACTGCCATCCGCTTCCTGATAGTTTTCTAGAATTGCGATCATCGTTCGGCTGAGAGCAATCGCGGTTCCATTTAAGGTATAAGGAAAGCGTTTGCTATTATCAGCAGTACGATAACGCATATTGAGGCGGCGGGATTGGAAATCTGTGCAATTGGATGCAGAGGTCACTTCTCCATATTTTTCCGCAGAGTCCCGGCCAGGCATCCAGGCTTCAAGATCATATTTTTTATAAGCAGGAGCACCCAAATCACCAGCACAAATCCTGACAACACGATAGGGCAATGCTAGTTTTTGATAAATGGCTTCCTCAAGCGCTAAAATTTCTTCAAGCGCAGCATCACCTGTTTCAGGCGTTGTGATTTGGAATAGCTCTATTTTAGAGAATTGGTGAACGCGATAGAGTCCTTTGCTTTCTCGGCCAGCAGAACCTGCTTCGCGGCGAAAGCAATGGCTCAATGCCACGTATTTAAGTGGCAATTGTGCTTCTTCTAGGATCTCACCGCTGTGTATACCGCCAACCGTGATTTCTGCTGTTGCAATCAGACTCAAATCCATATCTTCCACATTGTAGATATTGGATTCTTCGCCGCGAGGAGAATAACCTGTTCCAATGAGGATAGACTTTTTGGCCATATCTGGTGTGATCAATTGCGTGTAACCAAAATCTTTGGCCACTTTCAGAGCAAATAATTGTAATGCCAATTCTAAGAGTACCGCATCATTTTTTAAAAAGTAAAATTTACTGCCACAAACTTTGGCGCCGCTATCAAAATCAAGGAGATCGAGTGCTTTGCCCAATTCAAGATGATCTTTTGGTGGAAAAGAGAAGACTCTGGGCTCAAGATGAGTACGGAGTACGCTGTTTTCTTCATCGCTAGCACCTAATGGTGTATCAGGCGCCAATGTGTTTGGAATCGTATACAAGGCAGTTTGATAAGCATCATCTAATTGGCGTAATGCTTCTTCGAGCTGGCTGATATCTTGGTTTAAGGCACGACCTTTTTCAATGAGAGCGGGTTTTTCTGTTTGCGCAGCGCTCGGGATGGCTTTTGCAAGTCGGTTCGCTTCAGCGCGCTTGCTTTCCAGCGTCAGTAAAGCCTCTTTACGCTCACTGTAGCAAACTAATAAACCGTCCAGATCTGCATGTACATGACGTTTTTTGATGATGTCGCTCATCTCTTCGAGATGATCTAAAATGTATTTGATGTCTAACATAGTAAATCCTTAATCTTCCTGTGCTGAGGGGGTTGCGATATCGCGATGGTCGAAACATTCAATCAAATGAATGCGACGTGCATCAGCGCTAATGATTTTAAATTCGAATTGCTCTATTTCAATGATTTCACCCGGTTTGGGTAAATAACCAAAATTTGCCATGAGAATGCCGCCAAGCGTATCATAAAACTTATCATTAAGCTGCGCATGAACTTCGGCATTAAATTCTTTGATGGGCGTATGTGACTTGATAATGTAATGACCGTTGGCATGTGTTTTGATATTGGCTTCTTCATCAATATCAAACTCATCTTCAATGTCGCCTATAATTTGTTCAATGATATCTTCTAGTGTCACAAAACCTAGAATAGAGCCATATTCGTCGACAACTATGGCCATATGATTACGATGTGACCGAAAATCATGTAACAAACTGTCAAGTCGTTTGCTCTCTGGCACCACAGGTGCACGGCGTACGATATCATTTAAATCAAAGTCTTCGGGTATGAAATTTTGGTATCGAAGTAAATCTTTTGCATGCAAAATACCGATGATTTCCTCATTTTTATCATTCATAACTGGAAAACGTGAGTGGCCTGATTGGGTAACAACGGGAATGATTTCAGCTAACCCTGCATTACTTTCGATGCATATCATTTGCTTTTTGGGCAACATAATATCGCGAACTTTTAATTCAGCAAAAGCCAAAGCCCCTTCCAACATAGCTAATGTTTCTGCATCAATCAGTTCCCGGATTTGTGCTTCTCGCAAAACGTCAGTTAATTGGCTTTTGGTCTGCGGATCGAGATGCAGTAAGTGTTTCAACCATTGCAACCAATGCGATGATTTTTCGGGCTTATTCAACATTCTGATCCTCTAAATAGGGGTTATCGTAGCCAAATTTGGCAAGTAACGCGATTTCTTGCTCTTCCATGATCTGAGCATCCTCCGCTTGAATATGATCATAGCCTAACAAGTGTAGTACACCATGAATAACAATATGTGCCCAATGGGCTTGCAACGTGGATGGTGTAGCTTCTTCGGCTAATACAGTTGGGCATATGAGCACATCGCCCACTAAGGGGCAATCCATTTGCACGCCAGTGGGTAATTGTTGAGGGAATGCCAACACATTAGTCGGCTTATTTTGTTGACGATACTGGTTATTTAATAAAGTCATTTCTTCCACATCCACCAAACGAATCGTGATTTCTCCTGCTGGTCGCAATGATTGTAAAGTAGCTTCAGCCCAAAGCCTTACTTTATTGTTCTCAACGGGAGGTTTGTTACGACAAGCATGCTGAATATCAATGTGATAAGTCATAAAATATTTCCTAAATTTGTAACTCTTCAATAATCAAGTCTGATATAGACAGATCCGCTTGTTGGCACGCTAGAGTTTGCTTTAAGACTTGCAAGCGCTTGACCATGCGCTGGGTTTTTTCTGGATCACTCAGCAAATCGAGCATGACGGCTGTTAATTCTTGTGCATTGCAATCATCTTGCAGTAATTCTGGAACCATCATTTTATTTTGTAATACATTACACAAACCAAGATATTTGATACGCATGATGCGAAAAGCTACGATGTATGTCAACAAAGATGCTTTATATATAATACACATTGGCTTGGTGAGCAAGGCGCACTCTAACGATGCCGTGCCTGAAGCGACTACGACATAATCACTCGCATAGATGGTGGGTATGGCTTGCTGATCAATCATGGTGATGGGTAAGTCGGTTGGATCAAACAGGGCATTGATAGCAGCTTGGCTTAAGCTGCGCGCTACCGGCATGACAAAATGCAAATTAGGATAGACTCGTAGCAAATTTTTTGCAGTTTGATGTAACACAGGTAGTAAATATTTGATTTCATTGTGCCGACTGCCTGGCAACATAGCCAAAATAAGTTTATCGCCGGGGATCCCTAGTTTTTTTTTGGTATCAGCAACTGAGTCTTGGATGGTCAGTTTTTCGACCAAAGGATGCCCAACGAATGCGACCGGAACACCTGCTTGCTCGTAGAGCGTTTTTTCAAAAGGTAGGATGACCGCCATTTTATCTACATAACGCCGGATAGTGTGGATACGATGTGCTTTCCAGGCCCAAATTTGCGGGCTGATATAATAAAGGACCCGTATATTGAGCTTTTCTTTGGCGTATTTCGCCAGACGTAAATTAAAACCAGGGTAATCGACCAAGATGAGGAGTTGAGGACGCGTTTGCTGCAAATGAGCTTTGATTAGCAAAAATGCCTTGCGAATGGTTTTGGCATGGCGCAGTACTTCTAAAAGACCGGTGACACCATAACGTGCCAGATCAGAAACCAGCTGCACGCCTGCATCTTGCATATGCTGACCACCGACACCGCTGAACGTCAGTGCTGGGTAATCTTGCTTGAGTTGTTTAACGAAATGCGCAGCATGTTGATCACCTGATTCTTCGCCTGCGACAATAACAATGTGTTTAGATGGTTGCATGGTAAGAGAGGTTTTGTTCAATCAATTCAGAAATTTGCACGGCAGTTGCGAGTGCATCTCGTCCATGCTGACCAGTCACAATAGGCGTGCTATCTTGACGAATACAGGTTACAAACGCTTGAATTTCATCAAGCAGCGCATCATTTTTTTCAATCGCAATTTCTTGATGATCAATAGACGCAACACCAGGAAATAATTCCTCTTGACCTTGTTGAAACACAGAAATTTGTTTCAGATGATAATCGATAGAAATATAGGTATGACGCTGAAAAATACGAGTTTTACGCTCAGTTTTAAAACTAATCCGACTTGCAACCACATTGGCCACACAACGGTTTTCAAACGTGATACGTGCATTGGCGATATCAATATTGGATGTTAAGACAGGGGAGCCATGTGCATCAATGTTAGTGATGGGGCTATTGACCATGGTTTGAATCAAATCAATATCGTGAATCATTAAATCCAACACCACATTGACATCGGCACCGCGTGGCGTAAACGGTGCCAAACGCTGTGAATCAATAAATAAAGGATGATCTAAATACTCGGATAAAGCGAGCCGTGCGGCATTAAACCGCTCCATGTGACCAACCTGGAGCTTTAATTTATGGGCTTTGGCAATGGCGATGAGCTCATCAGCTTGTTGCACAGTCTCAGTAATGGGTTTTTCAATCAAAACGTGGATCCCATTGAGTAAGCAATCTTTGGCTATCTCATAATGGGCTTGAGTCGACACTGAAATACTCACCGCATCTACTTGACCGAATAAGTCTCGATAATTCAAGATGGGTTTTACTTGGAGTTCTTGAGCAACACGTTCTACTGTTTCATGATCGCTATCACATACAGCCACTAATTGCGTGTCTTCCAGCAATAGATACTTTTGTGCATGAAAGCGTCCGAGGTAACCGACTCCAATCACTGCACATTTGAGTTTTGACATGGTGCCAACATTGAAAAAATTGAGCGAAGATTATCTCATATTTTGGGAGAATAGACAAGTTTGGACTGTGAATACTCGGTAGACAGCCTTGATGTAGCGCAGCATAATCAAGGCTACATTTTATCGGCTATTACGGAGTGAGTGTCCAAGTGATTTCATTGGCAGTGCTATTAAAATTGCTGCATCGGGTGGACTCAAAGCTTGCTTCGATATGTTTAGATTCTATGATAGCACTTCTTGTATCGTTATAATGACCTATAATGGGCGTATCGGTGCTGGTTGTGGTGAAAAAAGTGATTCTTTTGTCATCGCCGCATTCATAAGATAAGAGGCTGGCTGCCGCGCCATCTGCAGCGTTCATCTCAAATTGGCTTTCCCTGTCGCGAAAAATCACATCAGGTATTTTGGTATGTGAGGATACTTTTCCATAAAGAGTGTAATGTTTTTTTAAAACACAATCTGATGTGCCGGTATTCTTGATATGCACATGATAAAGTCTGCAATTTTCTCCCCAAGCATGTACCATTGTTGATACGACACAAAAAAGAATAAATGCCACGATTTGTTTCATAAAGGTTCCTAAAACAGATTTGAGATTGTTCTAAAAAAGGGCAATTATAGTGGATGTGTGTTGTGTTGTAAAGAAGAGGTCGACTTGTCTACACAGCTTACCTTTTTTCAGGATTTTAGAGTATATTATCATTCATATGAAAGCTTCTGTTCTGTAGGTAAAGCATGCGAAAATTACAATGGTTCATTTTTTTGACAGCATTATTGCTGGCATCACAAGGGTTTACTTGGTCTGCTACCGGGCATCGCGTTATTGCACAAATTGCTTCTGATCATCTTACTTCGAAAGCTAAGCGTCAATACGCGCATCTGAATCAATATTTGAATCAGGATCAAAAGCGCTATACTTTGGTGGCTGCTGCAGTTTGGATGGATACATTATATGATCCGCGTTATTTATCTCTCAAACCGATGCATTATATTGATATTCCAGAAAGTGTAGATGGAACGCCGCTTCCAAAGGCAGCTGAAATGAATGCGGTGATTGCAGTCCAACAGGCTATGAAGACTTTACAAGATCCGAATGCTCCCTTGGAAGAGCAAGCTGTGGCTTTACGGATTATTTTACATGTCGTGGGGGATATTCATCAGCCATTGCATACCATCACGAGAGTGAGTCAAGCGCACCCGCACGGAGATCGCGGTGGAAATGATTTTCGGTTAGGCAAAAATAAAGTCGGAAATAATTTACATCGATATTGGGATAAAGGCGGTGGGATGTTGACACCAAAGATGCCTAGTTCAGAAGTAAAACAATTAGCATATAAACTCGAAGAAGAATGGTCGTGTCCTACCCCTGATTTAGAGATCATGCATTGGGTACAGGCATCGCATGCTATGGCGCTTAAGCATGCGTACGCTCTAGAAGAACGTACGAGTCCCTCCGCTGAGTATGAGCAACAAACCCAACGTGATACGGAGCAGCAATTGGTCTATGCAGGGTGTAGATTAGCGTTGTTGTTGAATCATTTAGCAAATTAAAGCCTACGTTTGCAACGCTGCCATGACCGCACCTAAAAAGCGAGTGGCTTCTCCGCCCGTGACAGCGCGATGGTCAAAGCTTAAAGATAAGGGTAACAGGCGATGAGCCTGAATTTGACCGGATTGACTTACGACGCCCTCATACAGACGACCTACTGCTAAAATCGCAACAGTAGGGGGGACTATGATGGGGCTTGCAAATTTCCCGGAAAATTTCCCGAAATTTGATAAAGTAATGCTGGCTCCTTGTAATTGTTCTTTTGCGACACTTCGATTAGCTACAGTCTGTTTAAGTGTATCGATTTGTTGAC
>CAISKC010000021.1 GCA_903885895.1 uncultured Legionella sp. | reverse complement strand
TTCATATTGATTCTCCTGTTGTAAATACTGCCATAAACAACAGAAAACTCAACTTCTTAAATGTACGAATCTAAGGGGATACTACACAAGCACCTGTAGCGAGCTTGAAGCGGCATTGCCATTGGTGACTCGTAGGCCTCTTGTAGAGAGTCAGATCACCATCAAGGAGTTTGATGGATTCTTGATCAAGAGTCTTGGCGGCAAATAAAAATGATAGATTATTCATAACAAGCGTCCTTTTAAATGACGCTTGTAGCTTAGTTTCAGATTTAATTAAGGTCGATCGGAAAATTTGTCGGGTTAACCGACAAAACATGATCTGAGATGACAGGCTGCTACCGACCCATAAGCGACGGTGACACCAACTTACAACCGACTGTTTTAAGCCTTCTGCCCTGTGCCTAGAATCAAATCAAAGCTACCCGACATTTTTAGTGTGTTGATGCGAGAAGGTTTTGAGGTGGCTAGCAGGATCTAAAGCTATCTGAACAAATATCAGATAACGTCTTTTTTGGTTGCCAGTTAATAACTCTTGTAGCTTCACTGATATCTGCAAAACTGACTCCAATATCTCCCACTCTTCTAGAAACCACTTCAGTAGGTATTGAGATGCCTGAAATATATTCATAAGCAGAAATAACATCAAAAACACTCTGTCCAATCCCTAACCCAAGATTTAGTGTGAACAAGCCATCAGTAATATCCAAAAGTCTTATGGCATCTAAATGCCCTTTTACCAAGTCGGAAACATGTAAATAGTCCCTGATCTGCGATGGGCTCCGCCAAGGGCAATACGACATTGCCATTACAAATTCAGATTATTTATTTGACGCTAAAGAATTTAAGATAAATCAAATCCATCAAAGTGAGGCAGTCTGTATCTTTAGAGAAGATCATAAATTTTCAAAACTAAAATATGTGAAGATCGATCACTTAAGAAATGAACCTCGTATATGCCTACAAAATAATGATCAGCTAGAAATTGAGTTAGCAACTTTACTTCGTAACAATAAAATAGCGTCCGTTAACCCTATCGAAACCAATTATTCATCAACGATCTGCACATTAGCAATGAAAGGTTTTGGATATGGAATTATTAATCCATATATGGCAAGTGTGTTTATCAACCAATTAATTGTCAGGCCATTTATACCTAAAATCAAGATTAATACATTTGCTATTTTTTCTCGATTCTCCCCTGAGTCTGAATTTGCAGAAAAATTTTTAGCCGCACTACTCACGCAAGTAAGTAGAAATAAATAAATACAGCAATACCTAGATTCAAGTCGAAAAAATCCCTACTTTTTAATAGTTAATAAAAACACTTAAACACCTATACTATTAAATAACCGACCCGGGGTATCTTTTCTAGCAGTTACGCCAAGCATTTTTAATCCCGCCCAGAGTGATGATTGATTCGAAGTAACCACGGGCTTGCCCAAAGCATTTTCTAAGGTCTGAATCTTATCCATTGTTAGTAACTGCGTACAGCTAATAAATACCGTGTCGCAACTTTCTATATTTTTTTGATGCTTGAGAATAATTTCCTCTACTTGCTCGGTTGATACCTTTGCAATATCTCTAGTATCTAAACAATTGAATGAATCATAATGAACGACATCAAATCCATGAAAATTTAAAAGTGATATTTCATCTTTAGTAACAGCATCAATATACGGCGTTAACAAAAATAATTTTTGTGCTTTAACCGCATGCAAAGCATCAATTATTGCTGTCGACGTTGTGACAGCTGGAATACCTACCAATTTAGTAATTCGATCAGCGATTTCCGCCTCTTTACCAGGGCCTGATACAAAACTACCACTAGTGCAACCATAAATAATAGCTGAAGGACAAGGGAAACACATACTCAGATCTTTCACTGCCTGATCAACAGATCCTATCATAGCAAGTAAAGACTCTTTGGTTACCTGAGGAGTCGGTCTAGATAATCTATTTACATTCATAAGAACTTCGTCCGGCAAATAAAGAGCGAGCTCTCTTTCCATTGCAACGTTGCCAGGTGGCACAACTAAACCGATACGAATTTTATTGTTATCCATAAAAATCCTTCTACTCTAATCTAATAAAATGTTAGCTTTGGATGCTACCGCTTTCCAACGCTCAGAGTCTATTTTTAAATATTTCTGAAACTCTAAGGAATTAAGTGCCTTAGGTTCAGCACCCAATTCTTGAAATCGTTTGATTACAGCTGGATTAGATGCAACTTTTAAAACTGCTTGCTGTAATTTTTCAGCAACTATCACCGAGATCCCTGTAGGAGCAAGAATACCAGTAAAAGATGCCGCGTCGACGCCTTCATAACCGAGTTCTTTTAAAGTTGGCACAGATGGCATCGCTGATGATCTGTTAGGCGTCATCATTGCAATGGCTGTCAAGCGACGATCTTTAACATAGCTAATTGAAGATGTTACCTGATCAACCATTACTGGAATCTGCCCAGAAAGAAGATCAACAAGCGCTTGACCACTCCCCTTATAAGGAACATGAAGCAATTTAATTCCTACTACTGCTTGTAATAGTTCAATTGCCAAGTGATTGGAGGAAGCAATTCCTGCTGAACCAACACCAATCTGTCCAGGGTTATCTTTTGCATATTTTACAAAATCAGAAAAATTCGTAAAGCGTGCACTTGGCCCAATAACAATAGCCATTGGAGTAACATTCATCAAAGCAATTGGATAAAAATCTGCAAGAACATCATAGGTTAAATTTTTGGATACCGCCTCCATTGCAGTTAAAGATCCACTCGATCCAGCTAGCAATGTGTAGCCATCAGGCGTCGATTTAGCGACATATGAAGCGCCAGCCTTACCACCAGCACCAACGCGATTCTCTACATATACACTTTGCCCTAATTCAGCCGCTAACAATGGCGCAATAGTTCTAGCGGAGATATCAACACTGCCACCAGGAGCAAATGGTACGATAATTCGTATAGGCTTATTGGGGTACTCATCAGCATAGGCAAAGGTAAATAAAATAGAGAGAAAATAAATTAATGCTATTTTACCGAATGTTTTTATGAGCATGATTGCCTCTAGTAAATTATATAAAATGTAAATATATATCTTTTAATGTTGTAACCAACTGCTTGAATCTGTATATATCCCTATTTTTGGGATTTTCTCTTCTGCATAGAAGTGCTCTACTACAACTTCTTCTTAATAAGTCACGATGACTGCTTACCGATGAATGCTCAGCACCTTAGAGACCGCCTCTCTTAAGTCATTTGCATAAACAGGTAAAGTAGATTCTGGAGCAACCGTGTAATTGTTATATCGGGTCTTAATATTCCAAAACATATAGCACCTTCCATCTGAGAGAGCGGATAACGCACCTGCTCAGTTCACACATCCCGACCGATTGAATAGCCCTCTTTTTTAGATTGCACTTTCATTGCTAGGGGGTCCATCTTAGTCTTATTGAAATAAATTATTACCGCTAATTTCTTCGCTTTAATAGCTCTGCCTGCATTCATTGGACTTAAAATAAAGGTATGTGTTTTGTGACCCTATTAGGACTTTCCCTAGCCGCCCATTAAGCCTAATTGATTTGGTCAATAAACCACAATCAAATAAGGTATTTTGGAGTTATCTCTTCGGCCAGTTAGGCCTTTGGCCTGCCCAGCACGATTCGAACGTGCGACCTACGCCTTAGAAGGGCGTT
>CAISKC010000020.1 GCA_903885895.1 uncultured Legionella sp. | reverse complement strand
GTAGAATAAGTTTATAAGAAGCAAATTTTACTTATGATAAAAAAAGTATTGATACTCGTGTCCATTTTGGTAATTATAATTGCCGGGGCATTAGTATACTTCAAGAAGCAGACTGGTAAAAAATCCATACAGCCAAAACAATCAACACAATCAACACAAGAACTGAGAATTCAACGAGATATTTTAGCAATTCGTAAATTTGCCGAATCATCAGATTTGGCTGTTCAGTATGATAGTGATAGCAAGTCATCTTATGATGAAAAAATTTCTGTAGGAATTTATTTTGCTGGTGCGGATCAATACGAGGTTGATTCTCGAGACGGCAGGATTATTCAATTTGGAACTCGCTCACTTCCAGTTGGCAGTGAGAATGAGAAAATTGTGGATAATAGTTCCAAATACACATCAAAAGAATTGGAAGGTATGGCTCGTGAATTTATTGCAAAGAAAGCACCTAATGTAAATTTGGAAACATTAAATTTGAGTTACGACAATAAGGGCGCTAATTACTTTTTTAAATGGGAGGATAGAACGAGTAAAACTTCAGAAGGATATCCATTTATTCAGGTTGGATTCTCGCAAGGAGGAACTTTATTGAACTATATTAATGCTCTCTAGGGGAGGCTGTGAACTTGACAAAAAATGACATTATGCTATATTATAAGCATGAAAATATCAGAATACCAAAAGAAAAAAATCGAAGATCGGCAAAAGAAAGCCATGAAGCTATACAAGCAAGGCCTCACAACTAGGGAAGTTGGCAGTGCTTTGGGCAAGAGTCATACTTGGGCTTGGAATGCTATCAGAAAGATGTCCACAGTCGGGGCTATTGACAAGAGTTGACAAAATAGCTGTTAGGTGTATAATTACAGTGTTATTTCAAAATCTTCATTCGTTTCATATTGTGAATTAGCGCCTCAGGCAGTCTGAGGCAATAAACTATCCCTTCAGTGGGCAACAAGATAAATCTTCCAAATCACTCCACAAGGAGTGTTCCTATACTAAAAGCGTATCAGAAATGATACGCTTTTATTGTGAGTGGCCATCATCATGGGGCGTTAGACGTAGCGGTCTCGCAAAAAACATATGGTCTCACATTAATCCTTTATTGATGCGGATTACCTAGTTGTGGAACAAGCCACGTATTTATCAGGAACCTGCATATTAAGGATACCACCATGAGACCAATTGGCAATCTCACGTTCTCTCTTTTTCTTTCTTTTTCTCTCTTGGTTTTTTTCCTTTAACAAAAACAAATATGAACGCAATTGGTATCGACATGAGCAAAGACAGCTTCCATGCTGCTTTTGACGAGCAAGAAGTTTTAAAATTTGTTAATTCAAAAGAAGGAATTAATGAATTTTTAGAAAAACTAAAAACTAAAAATATTAAACTCAAAGATTTTACAATCGGAGTTGAGGCAACTGGAATCTATCATCTGCTTTTTTGCACGCAACTTTCTAAAATTAAACTAGAAGTAGTAGTCATCAATCCGCTTGAGAGTCATCGTATGATAACTAGCACACTTAGGGCAGTTAAAACTGATCGTCATGACGCCTTGGCTATTAGGAAAATGGTTTTACTTGGATCTGGATATCTTTTTACAGACACGCCATCTGTGCTTGCGCTCAAAGCGCTTGTTTCTGAACGTGAAGCTTTAGTGCAACTGCAAACGATGACCAAGCAAAGAAAGCACGTGCACTCAATACGGGAAAATTCCATAGACATGCCTATCTATGATAGCTTCTACAATTTAACAGTCGTACTTAAACAGGAAATTCAGAACATTGAAAAAAGAATGCAGACATACTCAATTAAAACTCAAAGCCTACTCAAAACAATTCCCGGGGTCGGTAAGGTTACAGCAGTTACACTTATTGCATTTATTGGTGATATTAAACGTTTCTCTAGTCCAGAGAAACTTGTAGCCTACATAGGTCTTGATTGCCGTGTCTATCAAAGTGGTACTTCGATTAAGGGCAAGGGATATATTTCAAAAAGAGGTAATGCTTACTTGAGGCATATTCTTTTCAATGCCGCTTTAGTTGCAAGACTCCATAATCCAACCCTCAAAAGATATTTTATTAAAAAAACAAACGAAGGAAAACATTACTTTAGTGCTATGTGCGCCGTAGAAAGAAAATTAGTGCATATTATATGGGCTGTATGGAAACGCGGGACATCCTATGAAGAAAGACCCTAAATGAGTCTTCTTGACAAATATATACCTAGTTTTTTGGTGGCTGGAAAAGCTGCTATTGACAAGGAAGTCTAAAAGGTGTATGATTTAAGGTCAGTACCTTTTAAATAAACTTTGTTAAAAACCGGAGTTTTCCCATGAGAGATATGTTACTTGTTGTTGCATGTATGTTGCTCACAGCGACAATCGTGCTCTATATGAGAAATATAATCGCAAAGGGAGTTACTCCTAACCCGGTTACGTTTTTCATTAGATTGGTAGTTTCAATCTTCAATTGTTTTTCTTATTTTGAAGTTGTCCATAGGGATAATCTCAAAACCAGTGTTACAGTTATTTCCGCAATCGGACTTTTGGTAATTTTTTCTTATGCGGCTGCAAAAGGAAAATTTACCAAATTAAATTGGGTTGACATAATTTGTGCAATAGCAGCTTCTATCATTGGAATCCTATGGAGACTCGGAATAGGGGGTGATATTGTTGCGAATTTATTATTGCAGGGCGTTATGTTGCTTGCCTTTTGGCCATCAATCGATGGCGTGTTGGCAGGTCGTTCCAAAGAGAAGCCTTTACCATGGGTATGCGCAACGCTCTGTTATGTTGCAATGGTCTTGGCAATCCTTATGGATTGGAAAACCGGCTCAGCTTATCAGCTAGTCCATCCAATTGTAAGCGGAATTTTTGGCAACGGCGCACTAACAGCCGCGGTGCTATGGAGTAACAGAAAAAAGGACTGAGCAGGCCAACTGCTTCCCGTTACATTTATTTGTTAACGGGTTTTTTATTTTATGAAAGTGCTATTGTGGTCCAAACAAATTGGAGTATAATGAAAGCATTGAGAGTTATTAAATATTTTTGTTAAAATTAACAAGAGTTAATCCCTTTTAAAATGTATGGGTATAGAAAATGGGCCTGAAAATCTTCAACCAAGGAGACAATTAAATTCAAGAGAGAAAGCAATGGAGGATCCTAATTATAGGGCATGGCTTAAGAGTAATAAAGAGGCACAAGGGAATGTTTCGCCTGACCAAGAATGGCCAGTTGAGGCTTCAAAAGAACCAAATGATTTAGAGGCGGGTCTTTAAGATAATAAAAATATTTTTATTCATTATGAAAAACAAAGAATTGTTTAATCAAATCATGACCATTGTGTTTGCGGTGATCGCTTTGATTTTTGCGCTGACTTATGCTTTCAGTCAATATCTGGAAATGCGAAAAATCAACGTGCAGGATTTG
>CAISKC010000019.1 GCA_903885895.1 uncultured Legionella sp. | reverse complement strand
TGTGATTAAAATCACACGCCGTAAACGGCGTGTCGCCTTGACAAGATTTTCCAGAGAAATTATTTAATGCCCGTAAATGTCCGATTTGTCCGTTTTGTCCGCGCCCCAAAATCGGGGGGTAGCTCTGAAGCCAGTGTTTTATACCTACTTCAGAGCATTAATAGCATCAACAGTATAACGCAAAAAATTTGCAGCTTTTATTTCTGCAAATTTATTTTTTTTATTTTGTGCAAGCGTCCCAAAAAATGTCAGCATTGAAATTTGGATTATCTGCTTCAAATAATTTAATAAACGGAAAAATTAAATAATCGTGGACATTAGCAACAAGCCCATCATGCTGGTCTGCCAAATCAAAATAAGCATTTATAATGTTGGCGGTAGCCACATAGTCTTTACGAGTCATCATTTTTAGATACCCACACTTTCATTAAATTGGTCAAAACTACAATTAATAGCGTGACTATTTCCCACGCTATCCAATACAGTTAAATCAACTGTTTCAGTTTCATCAGTAATAAAATAAATCTTACTAACCTTGTACGATACACCATTCCAAAAAAATTGTGCATTAGCGAAAATCTTATTTGATAGTGATACTGACATCAGAGCAATCCAACCGACATCAAAACTATCAACCTCTAAGAATAGGTCTTGAGTGTCATCCTCAAGTTCATCCTCTAGGATGTCAAACTTATCTGATACGGTTTCCCATTTATCATACTTGCGGTCTTGCGTGTATTGGTAAATCATTTTCTAATTCTCTTTTCTTTTTGTTAATTTGTTATAGTGGAACGATAGCAGATAGGGCTGACATTATCAACCCGACACGCCGACTAGTCTAGGATAAATCCTGAACGATTAGGGCGGGATGAGGTACGGATAACCTCATCTTGTTGAGCCTTGCTAAGCATAGCCCAATTATTAACCATGTCAGAGATTTCACTCTTAGACATTGGCTTAGTGATACCAAACTCTTTTTGGATTTCGTTATATATAGTGTTCATTACTTAGAACCATCTTTCTTGGCAATGTCTGCCATAGCAAAGATGTAAGCGGAACCCAAAACTATTGGGATTAAGACGGCTACTATAGTGTTCATTTGATGAACCTTTCTTTTTTTAAGTATTGAGCATCTCTCAATTGCTTATAGTGTAACTATAACAGGGGGGTCTGACATTTTCAACTTGAAAACTATGACAAATCGGACATTATTTATAACAGTTTTGTTATCTATGTCACATTTATGGTAGACAAATCGGACATATCACCACAATACGGGCGGAGTATTATTTTTTCTTTTTTGATTTTTTTTTATGTATCATACATCTTAAAATTCCATTATATTTTTGATTGATTTTAAAATGTTATTTAAAGTATGGTATGATACAGTTATGAGATATAACAAGGGAAATTCAGCGACACATAAAAGATGTCCAAAGTGCGGGGTACGTAAAGAAAGATCAGAATACTGGAATGATGCTTCAAGACCTGATGGAATAACAGCTTATTGCAAGCCATGTAAAAATGAAGTAACTATTAACAACATTAATAAAAATTTTGAGTATTATCAAAATTCTTGGAAAACTTATGATTTAAAAAAGAAATATAATCTTAGCGCAGATCAATTTGAAAATATGCTTAAAGCTCAAGATTATAAGTGTGACATATGCCACATAGATTTAAAAAGCTATTCTGCAGTAGATCATGATCATAGGACGGGGAATGTTAGAGGTATTTTATGCAGAAAATGCAATCTTGGACTGGGTACATTTAAAGACAATATAGCATCAATAGAAAATGCCATAAAATATTTGGAGAAATATGAAAACTTGTAAATTTTGCGGGGAAGTTAAGGAAGACTTTTTATTTGTCTCTGGCAGATATAAGTGTAAAACATGCCATAGTAAATATCTAAAAGATAGAAGGAGTAATCCAGAAATAAAGAAGAAAGATGCCATAAGGCATAGCTGGTATATGAAAGAAAGAAGATACGGGATAACAGAAGAAATGCATCAATTTATCCTAAAATCTCAAAATAACCAATGTGCTATCTGCCTGGAAGATATAAATGGCCTGGGAAATATAGATCATTGCCATAATTCTCAAAAAGTAAGAGGAATACTATGCCGCAACTGTAATTCTGCTATAGGTCAATTTGAGGATAATATTGAGCGGTTGAAATCGGCTATATCTTATCTAAAGGCTCATAATGCTAAATAAAGGCTAATTTGAGCGTAAATTTTCCTGTTCGGCTCAATTTATTATGATATATCCTCTGCCGAAAGCTCATTCCACCTTGCCGTTTTTGGCTCAACGCATAAGTGTAAGATATAATATAATTATGATCGAAATAAAAAAAGCATTTGAAAATAATGAATTTACTATATTTAGAGGATTTTGCTCTGATTTGCCAAATATTAAGACTTATGAAAAAATATTCAAGAAGTTATCAAAAAGGGGACCAGCAGGATTGCATCATGATGTCAACTTCTTTTTTTCTCCATACCCAGAATGGGGTATTGATTATGACAAAAACTTTCCTAAAGATAAGTGGCATCCTGAGATAAAAGATTTAATGTATAAACTAGGAGATGTAAAAAATAAATATGATGATCTTAAAAAGATAATACCTCAAACAGATCAAGTTTTTATACAAATTGCAAGAGATGAAGATTCTGGCGTTCCAAGGCATTTGCATGATGAACCTACATTTCACATAAATCAAGTAGGTGTTGTAGAAGTAACAACTTGGGAAGATGAGGATGGATTACCACCAACAAGTATTAATATACTTTATCCTGGAGATGCCGTATGGCTACCATGCAAACAATATCATGGTTTTAAGACGATAGAAGGCCCAAGGGCTTGTATAATATTTTCTTACCCTGTTCAAAAAAATCCATACCATATATCAATGGGCTTAATTTAATAATATACCAAAAGATGTTATGATATATCTGTCTGGTCCTTCAAGAACAGTTTTAGTTCCGTGTTTATACTTCACAGAAGCTGGGTGAATAATTAGATCTCCTGGCTCAGGCTTATATTCTATATCTAACTCGGGATAAAATATTTCTCCTCCATTAAAATTATTTAAGTAAGTTACTAAACCCCACCTAGTACCATCATCATGCATACTTTTATCATCAATTGCAGGATTATCACAATGAACATTTAAATTTTCACCATTTACCCTTTGTCTCAATATTTTGTCATTTCCATTCACCTTATATTTATTATTAAGCATAAGAATTTGACGTTCATTCATATAATTTGTTATTGATTCATCAGTAATTCTAGTAGTTTTGTATCTCCAAAAATGGTTTGTTTGCTCTAGGTTTGGATCCCATTGCTTAACGTTCTCAATCATATCCACCAATTTATTTAAAGTTTTATCATCAAGAAAATTTTTTAACAAATAAATATTTTCTTCAATTTTTATTGAATTTTTAATATTTAATTTTTCCAAAATATTACCTTATTTTTGATAAATTTAAAAAAAGATTCTATTTTAAAAGCTATATTTTCTTCTATTTTTGTGCCTTCAGTTTTTT
>CAISKC010000018.1 GCA_903885895.1 uncultured Legionella sp. | reverse complement strand
ATAATCTTGAGCGATTTACACAATTAAACAAAAAGCATTATGTTAGCGAAGCGTTTCTAGAGGCAGAGCGTGCCAAGTACCTCAGTGCTCAAGAAACCCTGATTGATGCCAAAGCACAACATAGCATAGAGCGTCATGCTCTGAGTGCGGTTAATAAAGGGATGTATTTTACTGGCACGAAAACAGAAGGCATTATGCAAGATTTAGATGCTGAGTTAATCGCGGCAAAGAAAAGGACAGCTCTGAATGATCGCAGAGTGAAAGTCTATGAAAATTTAATTAAAAAATTAACTTTGGTGGCACCATTTGATGGTAAAGTGACGCAAATTTTAAAGTCGGAAGGCAATACAACAGACAATATCAAACCTATTCTTTTCATCGAAAAAGCGAGCTCAGAAAAGCAGATCATCGCTTATCTCACTCAAGATGAGATTATTCATATTGGTGCTGATAATGTGAAAATATACCTCCAAGCGTTAGGTAAAACCTATGCAGGTAAAATAGTGGAAATTAATCGTACCGATGGGTTTATTGATGAAGTGAATGCGCAATATCGGTGGCGAGATTTTCAAATCGACAGATCAGCCAAGGTAACCGTAGCGATACAAGAAACTGACAGAAATAAGTTTGAAAAAATAGCATTTTCTGGCATGCCAGTCATTGTGTATTTCCCCAAAAAGCATGTCATTTTTTAATTGATACCAAATAAGCTTTACAATGCTATATTATTTCACTTAATACAAAAATATCAGTTCAAGTTTTTAAGGAGATCAGAGTTACCTTAGATGATCATGGAAATCCTCAATCGCTTCGAGAATCAAAAATTTCTATAGTCAATGGCTTGTCTTTACGCTAAGGTAGCGTCATATAACTATTTTGATGTAGTCTTTGTAATGCGTATATTACGGTAGGAGTATGGTAATAACTATCAACTCAATTAAGGATTAATTGAATTAATTAGATTAACAGGAGTAATCGTCATGAATATTAGCATTTTTGGCTTAGGATATGTGGGGTCGGTTTCAGCAGCGTGCTTGGCCAACAAAGGTTATTCTGTGATTGGCGTTGATACGAATCAAATGAAAGTGGATATGGTGCATGCTGGAAAAGCAGTGATCATTGAACCTGAATTGGCTGATCTCACTGCACGGGCTGTTGCGAATGGTCATTTAAGAGCTACGCGTGATATTGACGATGCGATATTAAACAGTTCGCTTTCATATATATGTGTCGGCACTCCAAGTAAAAAAAACAGTGGTTTAGATTTGCAATATGTTGAACGGATCTGTGAGGATATCGGCCGCGCTTTAAAAGCAAAGAGCGACTATCATATTATTGTTTGCCGCAGCACGATGTTACCAGGCTCTATCCGTCAAGTTGTGATCCCTATTTTGGAGAAATATTCAGAAAAAACGGAAGGGAAAGAGTTTAGCGTTTGCATCAACCCAGAATTTATGAAGGAAGGAACAGCCATTCATGATTTTTATTTTCCTCCTAAAAATGTTGTGGGTACGTCCGAACAACGAGTCCGAGATGTATTAAGCCAAATAAATAATGCATGTACTAATATGCCTACAATATTTTTGGATATCGAAGAAGCCGAATTACTGAAATATGTTAATAATATTTGGCATGCGTTAAAAGTAGGTTTTGCAAATGAAATTGGTAATGTATGCAAATCATTAAATATCGATAGTCACTTGTTGATGGATGTGTTTTGTCAGGACACCAAACTCAATATTTCATCTCATTATTTAAAACCTGGATTTGCATTTGGAGGCTCTTGTCTCCCTAAAGATCTCCGTGCTTTTCTGCATAAAAGTCAAAAATTAAATCTTAATTTGCCTATTATTGGTTCTGTGTTACCCAGCAATAAATCACATATTGATACGACATTGAACATGGTGATTGAACAGGGCAACAAGCGAATAGGGGTTCTGGGTTTTTGCTTTAAGGCGAATACAGATGATTTAAGAGAAAGTCCGATTGTGGAGCTTATTGAACGTCTGATTGGTAAAGGGTATGAGCTGACATTATTTGATAAAAACGTGTCGGAGTCTAAATTATATGGTGCGAATCGTGATTATTTATTAAATCATATTCCTCATATCTCAGATTTGATGGTAGATAGTATTGATGAACTCTTGGCTCGATCTCAAACCATTATTATTGGTAATAAGGCCCATGAATTTGAAGCGGTACTGGATAACCTCACGCCAGAGCAAGTTATTATTGATTTGGTACGTATACGAGAAGACGCGCCTAAATCAGATCAATATATAGGAATTTGTTGGTAAGTTACATGCGGATAGTGAAGAAAAAAAAGCCAGGTATATCTGGCTTAATTATTACAGTGATGATGCTGTCGTTGTTGCGTCCTGCGATGGCTGAATCGCCAATTTGTCACCCACTATTGTGGCCTGCTACAACTGCGATGGTTCATCCAATATTTTCAGTTCCCATCTCTACTGTAGATGAGTTGCAACAATGGTCCAAAAAGCTCATGAAGAAACCTGCACATCCTATCGCTACATTACATAGTGCAGGCAAAACTGATCTGAAGGATCCTGAGCTCATTGCTTCAAGAGAAGCATTTAAGGACGCTGGTAACATGGCAGTGTTGGCCTTGACATATCGGCTTACTCAAAACAAGGATTATTTGAATAAAACCAAACAGACGCTTTTGAGCTGGGCCGAGGTCAATCACCCAACGGGGCATCCGATTGATGAAACAAACCTTGAGGGGATGATTTGGGCGTATGATTTGATTGCATGTGATTTATCGGATCAGGATAAGCATAAAATATTAGATTGGTTTGAGCGTATGCGTAGCAAAAAAATAGTTTGGGAATTTGATAAATTGAGTAGCACGAATAATCACCGGATTCATCAAATAAAAATGTTGTTATTACTCGATAAGATATTACAACGGCATTCAGATTGGTTACAGGAGATAAAAAATGCAGAAAGCTATGCCAGTATCAACTTAGATCCTCAATCAGGTGTGTCAGTAGATTATAGGCAACGTAGCGCATTGTTTTATCATAATTATGACGTACAACCTTGGTTAGAAATTAGTTTGGTGACGGATTGCTGTCGTAAGGCAACGAATCAAGCATTTGTTTTTTTAGAAAAAAAAATCGTCACACATCGTATTGGGAATGAGTTTTCTCATTCTAAAGTCAAGCTGGATGCGGAGCGTGCGAAAAATGGTTTTACGTACGCACAGCGCGGCGGACGCTTTGATGTGACGAGAGCGGCATCTACGATTGTGACCTATTATACGATTAACCATATCAGACCTGATCCAAGATTATGGTCTATTGTACAGCGCAGCAAATCTTCTCCTTGGTTGGTATTTACCAAAGCACGTAGGATATTATGGCAACCAGTCAATCCGAAAATATAAAAAACGCGCGTAGGCAACGTGCTTTTAGATGGGTACCGTCTGACTTACTATATCTCGCGATGTATGTATTAATCCTATTGGTCATTGTTCTTCATATGCCTAAGATTGTTATCCTTTATTATACAGAGCGCGCTGCTGTGATCAGTTTTGGGATCATTGGTATTTGGAGATATGGTTGGTGGTTAAATCATATCATTCGTTCCAGCATATATCGATATGTCATCTTTCCTAAGCGGCGGGTCAAAGCCAATCGTTTATGGGATGCTGGCTGGCGGCCAAAGCGCTTGTTTTTTATGATGACGACCTTTCAGGAATTACAAAGTACGACTGAAACGGTATTGCGATCCATCGTGGATGAATGTGCACAAATATCCGTACCGGTAAAACTATTCATTGGCACAGGCGCCGATTCGGATGAAGCCATTATTGAAAGTTTCTTTGCCAAACATAGAACTTCTTTTCCGTTAGAAGTGGTGATCATCAGACAGAAGCGGCCTGGTAAACGATATGCGATAGGAGAAACGATGCGTGCCATTGTGCGGCATGGTTTAACGCCTGAAGACTTAGTTATTTTTATGGATGGTGATACTTTTTTTGATCCCGGTTGCCTGCGATTGTGCCTGCCATTTTTTGAACTCCACCCTAATATGCAGGCACTCACGACCCATGAGGATGTGATTGTTGTGCAAGGACCAACATGGGTCAAAAAGTGGTTGGAAATGCGTTTTGCTCAGCGCGATTTCACCATGCAATCGCATGCTCTTTCGAATAAAATTCTAACCTTAACTGGTAGAATGTCCATTTTTCGAGGTAAGCATCTGTGTGAGCCCGAATTTATCCAAATCGTAGAAAACGATCATCTCAAGCATTGGTTATGGGGTGATTATCGATTTCTCTCTGGGGATGATAAAAGCACTTGGTATTATTTACTGAAAGAGGGTGCCGATATGCTGTATATCCCAGATGCCATCACGGTAACCATTGAATATATTCATGGTAATGGCTTAGATCGTATGAAAGAGAATTTACGGCGTTGGAATGGTAATACTTTGCGTAATGGTGCGCGTGCTATGCAATTAGGACCCAAAAAAACCGGGTTTTTTATATGGCTGTGTTTGGTTGATCAAAGGTGTGCCGTGTGGACCATGTTGATTGGCCACATGATGATTATCACTTTGGCTGCGAGCAATGGGTCTGCTTTTCTTTTGGTGGCATTCCTCCGCATCGCTTTCTCCCGTTTGTGTATTTCATTGATATTATTTACGCACGCCCGGTGCATAGATATGAGCTTTCCTTTTTTGGTTTATATTAATCAATTAGTGAGTACACTTATTAAAGTGTATATCGTATTTCGTTTACCGCAACAACGCTGGAAAAATCGCGGTGATCAACATGCTGGTTATGCGGTACCACGTGGGATGAAAGTCAAATCATGGGTAGCAACTTATCTCACTATTTTTTATTGCACTTGTTGTTTTTTCTTCATTTTGCTCTTTCTAAAATTAGTTGCTTTGCCAACTTTGGGTGACATAAAGACTATGTTCTGATACAATATGCCACTTATTTAGACACATGGGGCAGCTATGAGAATTGAACTATTGCAGGGTGCGCCGCCGCCACCTGAGCGGGCTTTGATAGTTTGTGCTGGGACCGTGACTTGTCGTACTGTCGCAGATATGGGCAGTGGGTTTAACATGTTTAAGCGTTATTTTGATCAAAATAAGCATAGCAGTTCTGAAAGTTCGAAAGGCTGGCAAGAAGATTTAAATCAAAAATTGACGGGATATCAGTATAAGAGACCGCTTCCTTTGTATTGTCAAATTGCTCAGCAAGGCAGTTATATCGGTGGGGTTGCGACGGTTGCTTATTTGCAAGGGCGTAATCATATTACGCCGACTCATCAAAGAATGGCACAAGAAGATCTAGAAGAGCAGTATAAAGCGGCGGTTCGACTGGCGATTCAAGATGCGATTCGATTGAATAGACCTTTATATATTCAGCCGCTTGGAATAGGTGTTTATGGATGGGCGCCCGTTTTGGCAGCAACCTTGTTTGGAGAGGTGCTGGCTGAGTTTCAGAGTACGGCACTGGAAGTTTATATCCCTATATACCCATGATCTTTCAAAATGCTTGCATTTTTAATTTATTGGGATCAAGCTATGCGTCATGAAAAGATTACATATATCTCCAGAAGAAAAAGCGCATCTTGAAATGCTCCACGCT
>CAISKC010000017.1 GCA_903885895.1 uncultured Legionella sp. | reverse complement strand
GTTATCTTTTAGAAGACCCACAAAAATTTCCTTTTTTAAAACGTTATGCCGCTCATTTTATGCTTGATCCTGTCGAAGATATTGCTCGTCTATTAACAAGTTATTGCGATCAACTAGTCGTCTCAGCCAATGTTTCTGAATTAAAAGAGTTGCAAGATGCGATTGAAAAAAATCGTATTCGACAATCTATGTTTGAAACGGATGTGGCAACCGATGCTCAATGCGATTGTGTGAATTTATATTTAGATAGATTGTTTGTGTCGGTTCTTAGGCGCCAACGGCAGCTGAAGGGTGAGACGAGTAATAAAGCTGTTCAGAGTATTATCGACATCATGTCTGAGCGAACACCCGCTGAAATGTATAAAAAACTAATTGATTTTTATCAATCAGAATTTGGCATTGGATTGTATGAACAGCCTTCAGATCAGGATTCTGACATCATTCAGACGGCGTTAAAAGTAGATGATGATTATAGGAAAATCAAAGCGCATGGGATTGATTTAAAACAAAAACCTAATTTAGATAGCGATGATTTGGTTGCAATGTTAGAGTCGTATTTCAAACCAATCATTGCTTCCTTAGATTTTGCAGATCTCTTCAAGCTGGGTATGCAAATCAAAACAGTAAACGATAATTTGGAATATACAGACCATGAGGGTTTCGAATTGGCAGACCATGAGGGTTTCGAATTGGCGCGTTATATTGGGCCTTTGCATGGCGCCATCAAAGATCAATTACATACTCATATTGACAAAATCTTAGATAAACCGGATATTTCTGTGTATCATTTGGCTTTGATTGTGAATCATTTGGATTTATTGACTGAACAGCAGGGACCAGATGATATCGAGAACTATCTGAATGCCATTCCCGATATGGATGAAAGGGCAATACAAAGAGCATTGCCTAATTCGGAATTGCGTCGCATCATTCGAATAGAAAGGATCCAAGGCTATTTTCAACGCTTTGATCAGATGCAGCTCGTGGGCGCGGCTGATTTGTTAGAAATTTGTGATTTGAAGACCTATTTGACGACGCTACAATTGCAAAAAACACAACCCGATTTAGGGGTGGCGGATACCCTCAGTAGGCTGGCTGCTCCTACAGAGCTAGGGCTACGTAAACTACTCAAGGACTATAAGACTGATGTTGAAGCAACTGTTTCAGATATATATAAAACGCAAAAATTAAACTGTATTGGGGCTATGCTCACTATGCTTGATGACCCCAAATTGGTTGGAAAAGAAAAAATAGAACAGATCAAAATGCTTTTTGATCAAAACCCCACTATCCATCAAAAAGAACCTATCGGACGCTATTTGTATCGTTGTCTCTGCGCCTTTTTTAATAAACCCTGTCAGGTCGCAAATTATAATATGACTTTATTCAAAGGTTTGTCTGGCGAGGAGGGTACTGATCATGATTCGGTTCATCATCAGCATTATAAGAGGCTGGGTCAATAACGGATTGCGATCTATTCACCAAAACTATTAATTTACTGTATCTCCTGCACTTATGAACTACGCGGGCTTAAAATATACCGTAGTTGCGAGCGGTAGCGCAGCTGTGGCCTAGAACAAACCTTAGGGCCACTGGGTTGCTTCACTACGTTTGCAATGACAAAACAAATGGTCAAAAGCGAGATTAGGGCGTGTCATCAATTAGTTTTTTGAAGCGAAAATTGGGCCTCGACCGCCGTTGCGACCAAATGACCAATATTTAAACTAATAGCGCATGATTGTCATCATAATAGCGATGGCTTAGTATTAGTGGATTTTGTTCGGGCGAACAAACCAAAACTAGCCATCAGCGGATGATTTTAAT
>CAISKC010000016.1 GCA_903885895.1 uncultured Legionella sp. | reverse complement strand
TGATGTTATAGAAAAATTGGTGACTAACAAAAAAATCGATTTATTGGCTGAAGCCTAGACTAGCAAAGGGCTGCAGGGGTGTGCTGGGAAATTCCGTACCTTCCTGCAAAGAACCCCTTTAAATCCTCAATGGAATGATCTGTATCAATCCTTATGCTGAGTAATAAAAAGATTGTGCCACATTCAGGAGATCCTTCAAGCGGCTACCCCGCTTTCAGGATGACGTGCTGGGGAGATACGAATAATTAATCAAAAGGAAATCTAATGCCCGATTTAATTGCACACAGGCCTCCTAACGAAGGGATCGATAAAGTCGGTAATTTACTTTATGAGGATAAAATCAAGCAATTAACCATACCTCAGAACATTCCCAATACGATCCATTTAATTTGGTTTGGATCTTGGCCACCAAAAGCTGATAATAGCGAAGCCTACCTTGATAATATAAAAAATTGGAAAGTTTTTAACCCGAACTATAGTGTTAAATTATGGACAAGCTCAGCCTCTCAAACAACAGACGAACAGCATGAAATGCAAGGTTTTTGTGCTGAAAATGGCATCACGTTACAAGATATTAATGAAAATAAGAGTGATAACTACACCCATGTCAAAGAATGGTTGACTAGCACTAAGCTAGGGCGGCCAAGATTTGCTGCAGCTAGTGATGTGCTGAGGTTGATTGTTCTTGAAGACGAAGGCGGGCATTATTTCGATACGGATATTAAACCCTTAAGACCATTGTGTGACGATTGGACTTGCACTAATGGCAGTTATCAATTAATTAACAGCTATGATCTATCATTAGGATGCGAAGAACCTAATTTTGAATATTGTGTTATGGGATCGGTTCCCCATGATCGTTTATACCGCATAGCTAATCTTGTTTATGCTCGCGTACATAAGCACTATATGGAAAAATTGCGTACTCCTCAAGACGATTCCTTAGTGGATAAAGTCGATTGTATTATGCGTGCAACAGGTCTACATTTATCAATGGCAGCTCAAACGTTCAAATTAAAGCCCCAAATTGAAAAAAGAGGTGATATACGTTGGAAACTAGACCGTGAGGTTGTAGAGGGTAATCTACGAGGTCAAATCCAGGTTAATTTCGATAGAAGTTATGGGAGAGAAGGGTGGGAAGTTAGTCGCACTGAGGACACTAGAAATATAATAAGCTATTTTCAGGAAATCACGAGTCAAGCCTACTCTGAAGCTGGGCATTCACTGGACATTAACGAAGGGTATATCCAGGAGATTTGGTTACGCTTGAATGACACAAACAAAATCATCTTTCAGAGCATGCTTGTAGATATGGATCTAGAAGATGGCGAGATACCATTATTACGCGATATGCATGCATTCGCATTAGAACCAACTAACAGGACCTATCAAAACCGTTACAATGCGCAGATAAATGCAGCCCTTGCTGACGCAAGCCTCACTCGACAATGCTTAGGCAATGGCCTCATCGCATTGGGTGTTGCTATTTTAGTTGCCGCAGGCATCACGTTTGCCGTTGCATCCGCTTGTATTGCCGCCCCCATGGCTATTGTTGGCGTAGCGGCCTTGGGATGTGGTTTTTTTGTGAAACGCAGACAAGAAACCCAGGCATCAGCAGATTTGTCTGCGTTGCAGCATGCCATTACCGGGTAGGTTATGGCCTTAGCCCAACACGGGGTTCTTTGCAGGAAGGTACGGAATTTCCCAGAATACACTTCAATTCTCTTTGAATAGAACAAGTTATAAACAATAGTAACAATACTTAATAAAATTATTTGTTTATTGTTCTAAAATTTGGCCCCATAAGATTTTTATAGAAATAATTGATTTATTGGCTGCAGCCTACACTGGCAAAGGGTTGTAGGGGGTG
>CAISKC010000015.1 GCA_903885895.1 uncultured Legionella sp. | reverse complement strand
CAATGGTGGCATCGGCACACGAATCGCTGAACCTGATGTTGCAGGATTTAAACCTAAATCTGAAGTCAAAATCGCTTTCTCTACCGCAGCAACCATCGTTTTATCAAAAGGCGTCACCAACAAAGTCCGCGCGTCAGAGTGTGACACAGTGGCCACTTGAATAAGGGGCGTTTGGCTACCGTAATAATCCACTTGCACATGGTCTAGTAAACCAGCACTCGCTCTTCCTGTTCTTATTTTTGACATTTCATTTTGGAGAGACTCAACTGCTTTTTTCATTTTCTTTTCAGCATCAAGCTTGATACTATCGATCATCGTGATCTCCTACAATGGTACCTACGGGTTCACCCATTACAATTTTTTGCAATACCGACGGTATAGCAATATTAAAGACTTGCAGAGGCATATGCTGATCTTGGCAAAGGCAAATAGCAGTGAGGTCCATGACTTCTAAGCCTTTGTTCAAAACATCACGATAGGTTAAAAAATCATATTTCACTGCATCAGGGTTGTGCACAGGATCACTGGAGTAAATGCCATCAACCTTAGTCGCTTTTAACACCACATCAGCCCCTACCTCGATAGCACGCAAACAAGCCGCTGTATCAGTGGTAAAAAAAGGATTCCCAATACCCGCTGCAAAAATAACAACCTGCCCATTGCGCAGATGCGTCATCGCTTTACGTCGATGGTAAGAATCCACCACACCCATCATGGGGATAGCTGACATGATGCGTGCGGGTAAATCAATACGCTCCAACGCATCGCGAAAAGCCAATGCATTCATCACAGTTGCTAACATACCCATGTGATCGCCGGTCACTCTTCCGAGACCGGCTGCCGACAAAGCTTTACCACGAAATATATTACCGCCACCAATCACCAATCCAACTTCAACACCCATTTTGATCAATTCAGCAATATCTTTAGCGAGTGCATCCAAAACCAAAGGATCGATTCCAAATTGCAACTTCCCTAATAAAGCTTCACCACTGCATTTCAGCAAAATGCGTTTATATTTCAGATTAGTACCTGCTGTCATAATATCTCGCGAACTTGAGCCATCACTTCTGCAACAAAATTATCTTCTTTCTTTTCAATGCCCTCTCCCACTTGGTAACATATAAAGGAGACAACATCTACTTGTTTCTGTTTTAATAACTGACCAACCTTGATATTGGGATCTTTGACAAAAGATTGTCCATACAAGCTCACTTCATCCAAATATTTACTGATACGACCATCGATCATTTTATCAATAATATCTTGTGGTTTGCCACTATCGCGTGCTTGAGCACTAAAAATATCACGTTCATTAGCAATAGCTGTCGCACTGACTTCTTCACGTCTTATCACTGTAGGACGACTTGCAGCAATATGCATAGCCAAATCTCGCGCCAGTTCATTGTCCCCATGCTTCAAAACAATCAACACGCCAATACGGTTACTATGCAAGTAGAAACCTGTCACGCCGTCTTCATCACTATGAACTTGTTCCAAGCGTCGAATTTTAACGTTTTCACCAATTTTAGCCACTAATTGCTGTCTAGCTTCCTCAACCGTCAGAGCTTGATCAACCAAAGTTTGCTGATTTAACTCATCCACTGTGGTCACTTGAGTTTGCAAAGCCGTTTCTGCGGTAAGTTGCGCAAAGTTTGCAAAATTTTCATCACGCGCTACGAAATCAGTTTCACTGTTGATTTCCAACATCACTGAGCGGCGTAAATCTTTACTACGCGCAACCACAATCACACCTTCGGCTGCAATGCGATCTGATTTTTTATCAGCTTTAGCTTGCCCAGCTTTACGCATTTCAGTAATAGCAAGCTCTATGTCGCCATTCGCAGCAACCAAAAATTTCTTACATTCCATCATCCCCGCGCCTGTTCGCTCACGAAGACTCATTACCATTGCAGCAGTTACTGACATAAGTCCATTCTCCTGATTAAGCATCGATGAATTCTGGTGCACCATTTTGACCCGAGGCAGTATTAGCATTCAATATCGCATCTGCCACACAAGAAAGATAAATATTAACGGCACGCATAGAGTCATCATTACCAGGAATGATGTAGTCGATTTTATCTGGATCATTATTAGTATCTACAATACCAATCACCGGGATTTTCAAACGCCGCGCTTCTTCCACTGCAATATGTTCGAAACCAACATCTACTACAAATAATGCATCTGGCAATCCGCCCATATCTTCGATACCACCCAAACTGCGCTCCAATTTTTCGAGCTCACGAGTTAGCATCAATGCTTCTTTTTTAATCATGCCTTGGAACAGGCCTTCATCACGCATTTTTTTCAATTCTTTCAAACGAAAAATAGACTGACGAACCGTTTTATAATTTGTTAACATACCACCTAACCAACGGTGATCAACGTAGGGCATACCACAGCTCTTGGCGTGCACGCGTACAGCTTCTTGCGCAGCACGTTTGGTGCCGACAAACAAAATTTTAGCTTTATGAGAGGCCAATTTGCTGATGTAATTCAACGCGTCCGTTAATAACGGCATGGTTTTTTCAAGATCAATGATGTGAATATTATTACGAGAACCGAAAATATATTCGGCCATTTTGGGGTTCCAATAGCGAGTCTTATGCCCAAAATGCGCACCAGCCTCTAATAGTTCTTTCTTACTTACAGTCATGTTTTATTCTCCGGGTTAGTACTCCACAATTCCCAAGCGGCACTCATTCAAAAGATAGAGACCCTGACGCTTGTGACGAACCGTGTGTGT
>CAISKC010000014.1 GCA_903885895.1 uncultured Legionella sp. | reverse complement strand
TGCTGGTTATCTTGCCCTGACTTATGTGTGTATCACGTTGGCTGAATTGTGGGTGAGTGCCATTGGTCTGAGTATGATTGGTTTGTATTGCGATGTCAGAATATTAGGTTTTGCTATGGGTGCTTGGTATTTGGCTTCGTCTTTATCGAGTTTATGTTCGGGATATATTGCGCACTGGGTCGCATTACCCACCTATAAAATTGCGCCTCTGCTGAGTTTAGAGATTTATCAAACCTATTATTGGTATTTGGGCATGGTGATGCTAGGTTTTGGTGGTTTGATGTTACTCAATGCATATGGATTGCAGCGCTGGTTTCAGCGGCGGGGTTTGCGGTTAGCTTAGTGCCGAGGCCCAACCTACATTAGATATTTCAGAGATCATACAGATTTAAATCAAGTACTTTTGTGCACAATTTGTGTTATAATATGCTTTTTGTACCTATCTGTGGTCTTTAATGGATCTACTGATATATATTGGATGCATATGGTAAAGAAAATAGGCTTTTGGTCCGTGTTGGCCATTGTGATGGGAAGTCAAATTGGCTCTGGGGTATTTATGTTGCCCGCGAGTCTTGCGCCCTATGGTGAATATAGCATTTTAGGGTGGCTAGTCTCTGGTATGGGGGCGATTTGTTTGGCCCTGGTATTTGCGGGTTTGTGCCAACGTTTTCCTAGAACTGGTGGTCCGCATGTGTATGTTAAGGCTATGTTTGGCTTAACGCCCGGTTTTTTCACGGGTTGGACTTACTGGATCATTTCTTGGGTCAGTACCACAGCGGTGATCATTGCCAGTATTAGTTATCTTAGCCCATTTCTGGGCGCGCAGCCGCCATGGGTCTATTTGATATTAGAGATCCTATTATTATTAGCGGTTACGGTTTTGAATTTGAAAGGGATCCAAGCAGCGGGAGAAATGGAATTTATCCTGTCTATATTGAAGATTATCCCCTTATTTGTATTGCCATTGCTCGCGATTTTTTATTTCAATCGTGACAATTTTTCCGTCGTGCCAGATATTGCGGTATTACCGCTTTCTTCGAAATTGTCACAAGTTGTACTGCTGACGTTATGGGGATTTATTGGGTTGGAGACGGCCACTACGCCAGCCGGTTCTGTTGAAAATCCCGGTAAAACGATTCCCCGAGCGATCATTTTGGGGACTTTATGTACCGCTTTGTTATATTTGATGAGTAATATTGGGATCATGGGTTTGGTTCCTGGACATGTTTTGGCGAATGCTAAAGCGCCTTATGTGGTAGCCAGTCATTATTTATTTGGTGGAAATTGGCATTATTTGATTGCGATCATTGCATCTGTGGCATGCGTAGGAACGTTGAATGCTTGGATGTTAGCGAGCGGACAAATCGTCTTGGGTTTGGCGGAAGATCAGTTGATGCCGGAAGGTTTTGCGCAAAAAAATGCCGCGAATGCGCCAGCGCTCGGTTTGTTAACGAGTGCGGTGGGTATTTTACCTTTATTAGTCTTAACCATGAACGTCAATATCGCGCAGCAAATTACGGATATTATTGATTTCTCGGTTGTGGCGTTTTTATTTGTATATTTGATGTGTGTATTGGCTTATTTAAAATTGCTCTTAACGCAAAAATTGGCATGGTATCATTGGACGTATAGTCTCGGTGCTTTGCTGTTTTGTGGTTGGATCATTTCACAAACCTCTGCGCTGACTTTAAGCGTTGCATCTTTGTTTGTTCTAAGCGGTGTTCCGGTCTATTGCTTATGGTACCGTAAGCAATTGCGTAACGCCGCCTTACAGGCCTAGTCTCTTCAAAGTCGTGTGCCACTGTTCTGGTGGGCACGCTTTGCTTTATCCACCAAAAAATTAAAAGATGTTCTATAATAAAGCATAGTCTCTATTTTTTGGATTGAATATGCCTGGTTCAAATCATATCTTAGTGATACCTAAACCAGAAGCGCTAGGAAAAACTTATATTATTGGTGACGTGCATGGTGAAATAGGGGGGTTGCAAGCGGTACTTGCTAGATTGAATCCCCAAGACATCCTGATTATTGCTGGTGATCTCATGGATCGTGGTGCCATAGTGATCCAGAAACGGGTGATCTTGTCCCTACGAGTAAGCAAGTCATGGAGTTGCTGATGGCTAATGCGCAAGCACCTGCTGGGACTGCACCAAAAATTTATGCTATTCGCGGTAATCATGAACAGGATTTTTTGGAAATATTAGCTACTTTTGAAGAGTTCAAACATAGAGCAACTTTTGACCAAAAAAAGGTTGCGTCTATCGTGAACAAAATGGTCGCATTTATTGGTAATGGCGGTGCATGGATATTTAACCGTCCCGATAATACGCCAGCACAAAATCAACGATTCCATGCTTTTAAAAATTTTGGTTACAAACATGCGCGTTCTTTTGCAGACACCCTAGCGTTATTTCCTTACATCAAAGCACTCATAGCAAAGGATGACCTCTCTACAGAACTTCTGCCGGAAATCAAAGCTTCTCAAGAATTTGTAGCAACACTGCCGTTTATGATAAAAGTTGCGGAAGACCGGCCAGTGATAGTGGTTCATTCTGATTTACCGCTGAGTGATGTAGAAGTCGATCGTTTGATTGCCGAAGAGGAAGGATTTACAGACGAACAAATCCAACATTTGACAGGCGCACGGGTGCGTGAATTTGCGCAACCTGGTGTACGTGATCATCGTTCCAATCTGGTTGTGGTTGGGCATAACATCATTGATGAACCTGACAGCGCAAGTTCTGCGCCAGCTGTCCCTGTTCGATCAGGTACCAACCATGTTAATTTAGATGGCGGTGCGTACTTTACCAAAGGTTTTTTATGTTACAACGTGACGGATAATCAAATAGAGATCGTTGGTACCAACCTGCCTGCAGAAAAGCTACCATTGTTGAATTACGCGCGAGATACGATCGCAGAGCATTTACGAATCTTCGCGCATGATGATACGCGAGATCTTGATAGAGACGATAATGGGGTTAAAAAACGGAGATTTAACTCATTAGAGAGATGATAATAATTTCTGATATACTGCCGCGACATGACCCTCGACTTTTACCTTGCGCCATGCGTAGTGAATACTGCCTTCCGGATTGATCAAAAACGTACTGCGTTCGATACCACGGACGGATTTGCCGTATAACATTTTATTTTTGATGACATCAAATTGTTCACATAACGTTTCTTCGGGATCACTGATGAGTGGAAAGGGGAATTGTTCTTTCTGTTTGAAGCGCTCATGACACGCAACGCTGTCACGCGATACGCCGATGATCTCAGCTTTTAAAGCTGCAAAATCCGCATAGGCATCCCGAAAATCCTGGCCTTCTCGTGTGCAACCAGGGGTTGCGTCTTTAGGATAAAAATATAATATCAGCCATTGCCCACGGTAATCGGTTAAATCAATCGTTTGTTGTCCTGTAGCAGGGTAAGCGCCAGTAACTAAGTTCATCTTTATACCTTTTTATGCTAGACTTCGGCCATTTTTGATTTGGGGAATAATATATGATTCTAGCAGTGATGTCTCTACAACAGTGGATGAGCGCGCATGCGGTCATTGAAGAAGGTACTGGTTTGAGTTTTGAAGCGATGCTGGCTGCATTGAATCAAATACAACATACTCAGATCAAAGTATTGTTACTGGCCACGAAAGAAGATGAACCGGAAAAATTCATTGAGCTTGCCAGTATCTATCATGGTATTACGAACCTTGATATGGAAGGGCGAGTATCAGATACGTCGTTGTTTATCATGCAGGTAGCTGATGAAACCGAAGAAGATTACATCGATGCTGTGCGCCGTGCCTATCCCTGCATAGCGAGTGTCGAAGCGCCAAGAGCGATTGTTTCTTTTACATCGTTAATGCAAAAAATTGATGAATTTACCAATTTTAGTTTTCACAATCCTGGATTAGATGCGCGACATTATCATGCATGGGTTGCCTCGTATGTTCCTATTCGACCAACTCAAAATACGATTGTTATGAGTTTGGGTGATGTGGTGCAACAAGACCGCGGAAAAGCAGTGGTTGCATTGGTTACATTGGTTAGTCAGCAGAATGTTAGCGCTGATATGGCGGAGATCGTGCCCCAAATTGCGAGGTTGTTGACCGAGCAGGAAGAAGCCCCCAACGGCTATATTTATCAATTAAAAATGCGCACGATGGAAGAGTCTGTGTTTGATGAGAGGATGGTAGCTCTTATTAAACAAGACATGAACGTCACTTTAACTGTTGACGAATTTAATCAGATTTGGCAAACATCTAATCCTGACTTTGGTCGCGTTTATTCCAGTCTGAGCAAATTCGATGCGCAAGCTATTCATCGAGCACGTTATGATTTTGAATTTGTCAGTTTTACGAATCCCAAAGATATGCATCATTGGTTAAAAGAATTGCAACGACATGACCAAGATTATGTCGTGGTCAATGGAGAGTTGGTAGGATTTGCAGGATTGCGCTTGTCCTGTAGTTATATTGAGCAGAAATCTACGTTAGAAATGATAAAAGCGGTCGTTGCAGCTGAGACATATCCCGAATCATTTCTTGCCGCCAAGACGCCACAAAAATCACGAGATTCCCACCATGTGTATTTTGTTTCCGCTAGAAAAGATAGTAATCCGGAACTGGATATTATTGGTGAGTTACCCGGTGTTACGGTACTGTTAGGCTGGGATGGTTCGCCTGTTCAAGCGTGGGTGGAGACTCAACGAGCCCTGGAGCTGGCAGCGATTGCTCCTATGGCACGACAATTAGCTACGACCAATTTTTAATGATGAACTTACAAAAATCGGATTTTTATTTTGAACTACCTCCAGCCTTGATTGCGCAAGTCCCGCTCGCGCAACGGGCTGATTCGCGCATGCTGGTATATCAACGTGCGACGCAAACGCATGCTCATCGTAGTTTTCGTGATTTGCCGGATTATTTGGAACCTGGCGATTTACTGGTTTTTAATGACAGTAAAGTGATACCGGCTCGAATGTTTGGTCATAAAGCCAGCGGGGGTCGTGTTGAGGTGTTTGTGGAACGTATTTTGTCGGAGTACGAGTGTTGGGCGCATATTCGTGCAAGCAAAGCACCTCGTCCCGGCACTCATATTCATCTCACGCCGCGTTGGTCGCTAGAAGTCATTGAAAAACAGCATGATCTGTATCGGTGTCGTGCTTCGAATAAATTGGAAGAGATTTTAGAAGAGATTGGGCACATCCCGTTGCCATTGTATATTACACGGCCAGATGATGTGGCCGATAAGCAGCGATATCAAACTATTTATGCACAACACAAAGGCTCAGTTGCGGCGCCAACGGCTGGTTTGCATTTTGATGAAGCGATGTTTCAAAGCTTAGCAGCAAAAGGGGTGCGTACCGCGTATACTACGCTGCATGTGGGTGCTGGCACTTTTCAACCTGTGCGTTGTGAGAATCTGGCTGACCATACTATGCATACGGAATGGTTTACCATCAACGCAGATTTGTGTGCCGCAGTAGCGGAGACGAAGGCGGCTGGGAAACGGGTGATCGCTGTGGGTACGACGTCACTACGCAGTTTGGAATCTGCAGCGCAGCATGGTGCGCTCCAGCCTTGTACGCGAGATACGACAATTTTTATTAAACCAGGCTACTCATTTCAAATTTGTGATGGTTTGATCACCAATTTCCATTTGCCTGAATCAACTTTACTTATGTTGGTAGCGGCTTTGATAGGGTATCAACCCACCATGGATTTGTATCAAATTGCCATAGAACAGCAATATCGCTTTTTTTCATATGGCGATGTGAGTTTGTTATTATGACGATGATCTATGTACCACATTTGACGACACCCGCTGCTTGCTTGACGCAAGCCAATTGGCATACGTTGGGGATGACGTATGGCTTATGCGACTTGTCTCATATGATTATCAAACCAGGTTTAGCGTTTTGGAAAAACGGAACGAATTTGGCGACGTATTTAGCTTGGGATAGGACGTTGATTTTAGATGCCAGTCATCTTGCTCCGAATGCGCAGGGTCAATTTGTCATTCGGTCGCCCTATGATGGATCGCGCCACGAGTTGACGCTCGATGAGTTTTGGGATTTGGTGCAACAATTAAAACCGGATATGTTGCTATTGCCCCAAGGTATTGCAAAACGCCCCAGTGACAGCATCCGTTTATTGACGCCAGGTCCCGAATTGCAAGAGCATGTGTATACATCGACCCCAGAAGGGCTGTTTTTGCTAGATGGTGCACAGACATTATATGCGTCGGATCAGCCGGCACGTGATGCGTTGCAAGGCGTGGTCTATCAATCGAATGGTGCATCGCTATCCATCCTGGATGATGCCTATGCTATGGACTTTCGTTACTTAGAGGAAGACTGTGCCTGCCCGACCTGTCAGCAATCTTTGACACGTGCTTATCTCCATCATTTGTTGCAAAGTACGCCATGGCTATGTCAAAGATTTTTGCTGATGCACAATATTTTTAATCTACCTGTTTAAGACAGCGGCATCATGCCCGAAAGGGAGTAGAAAGTCGTTTACGCTGATGATAAATATCGTTATGATGTCACAAAGTCAACAACAGACCTCAGTTGTGTTTTACCTTTATTAGTTTAGGAGTAGAAATGAGTTTATTACTAAGTGATGCGTTTGCCGCAGTAACGGCAGCAGCCCCAGTTGTCGGTGCGGCCCCTAGAGGTGAGGGATCGTTTCCTTTGATCATGATTGCGGTGATTTTTGGATTGTTTTATTTCATGATGATTCGTCCTCAGAGTAAACGCGCAAAGCAACACAAAGAATTGGTCAATAAACTGAAAAAAGGTGACGAGATTGTGTTGACCTCTGGGATATTGGCGAGAGTGGATAAACTAGTGAATGATAATTATATAAGAGCTACAGTGACGAATGATGTTGTGATTTTGGTGCAACGCGAAGCGGTTTCCTCTGTATTACCTAAAGGTACTCTTGATTCTCTGTAAGCGAGTAAAAAATGCAAAACAGATACCGGTTGTGGAAAAATTTATTGTTGGTTGTTTTGGCGTTTATAGCTGTTATATATGCGATACCCAATTTATATAGCGAAGATCCTGTCGTACAAATTTCCTCTGAAACAGTGGTGGATGCGCATGTTCTTTTCAAGCAAACGCAAGCAATTTTAGACCAAGCTCATGTGCCTTATCGTGCTTTGAGTATTCATGGTGATGGGATTGAAGTGAGATTTGCGTCCACTGATCAGCAATTGCAGGGACGAGATCTGCTTAAAAATGGCTTGGGTACCAATTATATCATTGCGTTGAATTTAGCGCCTTCTACGCCCAAATGGCTGTCTGCTATTTACGCGGAACCGATGAAGCAAGGATTGGATTTACGCGGTGGGGTGCATTTTCTTTTAGAAGTCGATATTGATAGTGTGATCAATCGGCGCTATGAAGGGATATTGAAGTCGATAGGTCAGGATTTACGCGAGCATAGTATTCGCTACGCAGGCATCCGCTATTTTCCGCATCAAGGTATAGAAATTGGTTTGCGTTCTGCGGATCAATTGTCTCAAGCATTGAATGAATTGAAAGCAAGATTTACGGAAGTGACGTTTAAAACAATTAAAAATAAACAAGCTATTATGGCGAGTTTGTCCGGTAGCGAACGACACAATATTCGGCAAACCACGATTGATCAAACGATGGGAATTTTACGCAATCGTGTGAATGAATTGGGCGTGGGTGAAGCGGTGGTGGTCCAGCAGGGTGCATCGCGGATTGGTGTGGATTTACCTGGTATTCAAGATGCGGCGCGTGCGAAGCAAATTTTAGGCGGTACGGCAACATTGCAATTCTATATGGTAGATCAAGACAATGATCCCGTCGTAGCAGCCAAAACGGGTGCGATTCCACCTAATTCCAAACTCTTATATCGTAAATCAAGTCCTATTTTATTAAAACGGCAAGTAGTATTGAGCGGTGATTCGATCACGTCTGCAACGTCCAGCTTCGATCAACAAACGGCGAGTAATGCGGTATATGTGCAATTAGGCGGCGGTGGTGAAGCATTGTTCAACAAAATTACCCGGGATAACATTGGTAAAATGATGGCCATTGTGTTTGTGGAATCTAAAACATCGGATCGCATGATCAAAGGTGTGGTAGAGCATAAAACAGTGCGCGATGAACGGATTATTTCGGTTGCAGTGATTAATTCAGCCTTAGGGAATAGTTTTCAGATTACCGGATTATCAGATGGTAAAGAAGCGAGTAATCTGGCGTTGTTGTTGCGGGCGGGGGCTTTACCAGCGGCCATTTATCCTGTGGAAGAGCGTACGGTTGGACCGACTTTAGGTAAAGAAAATATCAAGCGTGGTTTGATTTCGTTAGAAGTAGGATTGAGCTTGATTCTAATCTTAATGTTGGTGTACTACCGCTTGTTTGGATTGATCGCGAATTTTGCGTTACTACTGAATCTGATGTTCTTATGTGCTTTATTATCCATGCTGGGTGCGACGCTGACTTTGCCTGGGATTGCGGGGATAGTGTTGACCGTGGGGATGGCCGTGGATGCGAACGTCTTAATTAATGAACGGATCCGCGAAGAACTCCGAAATGGTTTATCACCTCAAGCGGCGATTTATGCAGGGTATGATCGAGCATTTTCAACTATTTTAGATGCGAATATTACGACGTTGATTGTTGCGATTGTATTGTTTTCGGTCGGAACTGGTCCTGTGCGCGGGTTTGCCGTGACGTTGTCTTTAGGCTTATTGACTTCCATGCTAACTGGGATCACTTATACCCGTGCTATGGTCAATATGCTCTACGGTTATCGTTCATCAGTCAAACGGATATCAATTGGAATTTAAAGGGCTCGTTCCTGAGAGAGGTTGTGATGGAGTTTTTTAACCCAAATTCAAAAATAGATTTTATGGGTGCGCGAAAGTGGACAGCCATTTTTTCTGTGTTTATTTTTCTGAGTTCAATCACTGGCTTGATGTATAAAGGATTGATCTGGGGGCTAGATTTTACCGGTGGGACCCAGGTACAAGTGGTTTATCCTACGTCTGCTGATATTTCGGACATTCGCACACGTTTGTATCAAGTCGGTTTTAAAGAAGCCCAAGTTGTGAGTTATGGGACGTCGAAAGATGTTTTGATTAGCATCGCCCCAAGAGCCGATCTAAATCAATCTGTGTTGGTGGATCAGTTGATGAATGCTTTACCGGGTGCGGTGAAGCAGCAAGTGGATTTTGTCGGTCCTCAGGTTGGTCAAGAATTAGCAACCAAAGGTGCATTAGCGATTCTGGTGTCCTTGTTGGCTACAATGCTGTATATCGCCGTGCGATTTGAATATCGTTTGGCATTTAGCTCTGCCATTGCATTGATTCATGATCCTGTCTTGATCTTAGGAATATTTGCTTGGTTTGGCATCGAATTTGATTTGAAAGCATTGGCAGGTCTTTTAGCGGTGATTGGTTATTCATTGAATGATACCATCGTCGTATTTGATCGTGTTCGGGAAAATTTTATCAAAGTACGCCGTGCTACGCCGATTGAAATTATGAATATTTCTATCAATCAGACGTTGTCGCGAACCATCATGACCTCGGTGTTGACGTTGTTTGTGGTCGTGGCTTTATTTGTGTATGGTGGCGAAACCATTCATGGCTTTGCTTTGGCGTTGATCATTGGAATTATGATTGGGACGTATTCGTCTATCTACGTAGCGGGGACATTGGCCATTGCGATGGGCCTGTCGAGCAAAGATTTTATGAGTGGTAAGAAAAAGATTTTGGATGAAAGACCTTAATACCTATTAGATCAGTTTATCGACAGGATCTGTGTCTCAGGGTCCTGTCACTGCCGGTTTCCCATCGTGCTCGCAAGCTCCGCGCGATGGGAGCCCTCCGTCAGCGCCACCCTTCGTTGGGTATTTTATAAAAATGCCGTCATTGCGAACGAAGTGAAGCAATCCAGAGACCTTAAAAATCACTGGATTGCTTTGTTATGACCGTTCTTGTAAACACACTTTCAAAAATCATCTTGTACCAAGGTAAAAGAAAGTGCGTGAAGTTGGTAGGACGGTGATTTTTTACTCTACTACGTCACCAGAAGAATTTTCTTGTCCCTGTGTTACTGAATCTGTACCCCTGGCATCGCTGTTATGACATTCATTACCACAACCACAAGTTGCATAAGCAACCGAAGTCATCGTAGAAATTGATAATGTGGTGAATAAAACAAACATAGCAAGTGCAACTTTTTTCATATTACATTCCTTATTGGGTAAAAAATATTGAAAATCTTAATCGCTAATGTATTGGAATTTTGCGTGAAGATCAACTGTGCCTATTTTTTAATTTTATCTCATTAAAGGTAGGTTGGGCCTTCGGGCCCAACAACCGCGCGAAGCGCCACATCATGAAGATATGGTGGCGCTTCGCGCAACAGTTGGGCCCGAAGGCCCAACCTACTTTCTTATTCTTGATGCTGTTGTTGTAGCTCTTGTTGTTGTAGCTCTTGTTGTTGCTGTTGCTGTTGTTGCTGTTGTTGCTGTTG
>CAISKC010000013.1 GCA_903885895.1 uncultured Legionella sp. | reverse complement strand
TTTTTAACCGCAGAAAGTTCGAATCTTTCCGGAGACACGTAACATACGCAACTATGATATAACTGGTAGTATGATAGGTTCCAACCCTGTCTGTCTGGGTTCGAATCCTGGTGGTTGTGCAGAGAATAAAATATATTGCGGCGTAGAGAAGTGGTCATCTCGCAAGTTTCATATGCTTGAAAACAGTTGTTCGAATCAACTCGCACGCAACCATGTAATAGGATAATTGGCTATTCCGCTAAATTTGGGATTTAGAGACTCCAGAATCGTGCTCTGGTTACATGACATATAGACTCTTAGTTTAATTGGTTAAAATTCCGAACTGATAATTCGGCGAGTGCTGACTCAGATTCAGCAGAGTCTACATAATAAAATACAGTCGTGTAGTTTAGGGGAAAAATTTCACCCTGTCACGGTGAAGTCACGATGTCAGAATTCGTCACGACTGCGATTATAACGGGGGGATTAGTTTAATAGACTTAAAATTCTGGATTTGCAATTCAGGGACATCGGTTTGATGCCGATATTCTCCACAAATGTCTGTATAGCTCAAAAGTAGAGCATCTATTTTGTAAATAGAAGCGTGTTGATTCGCCTCAACTACAGGCTCTTTGTTTCTGTATCCGATTGGCTCAGGAGACTATTTGCAAAATAGTAAAAACTTGTTCGATTCAAGTCAGAAACTCTGCAAGTATTTGTAGTTCAGTGAATAGAATTTTAGGCTACGGACCTAACGACAGAGGTTTGAATCCTCTCAAATACTCAAGTAAAATCCATGTATTTTACCATTTCAATTGATAGGTCGTAAAATCCTATTTATCTATTGAATATAAACTGATATTAAAATCAGTGTCTTCGTTTTTAAATCGAATGTGTTGTTTAATTATCCCTGATATAATTTCAACAAACTTATCCGCCTTTTCTTTTTTAAAATTTTTAAAAGAGGATGAATCAATAGTACAGAAAGAAATACCTTTTTCTATACACGCTTGAAATTTTCTATTATCATTATTTTGAATCTTATCTAACTTGTCTTGTCCATATATTGGCTCATAATGAAATATACCGTTTAATTCAATAGCTAATTTTAAAGAAGGAATGTAAATGTCGAGCTCAGAATCTATAGCGTCTTTTTTATTAAAATCTATTGGTAAAAATAAAAATAGTGTTTTCAACCGCTCTTCAATATAAGTCTCTAATTTTGACCTGCGAGTACCATGTGTCTTATGAGTGTTTTGATAGGTTGCAGCACAAGAATGAGAGCAATAATGATTTGGAGATTTTTTAATTTCAACAATTCTTTTTATAAAATTTTTACCACACTGTTTGCATTCTACTTCTAACTGTGTTATTTTAGTTGAAGCACTTCTGCATTTAATATCACAATACTCTCCTGTTCCATGATTCCCTTCCCCTTTTTCTACTATTATTCTTTTTATTACTTTTCTTGTTTTAAAGAACGTTTTGCCGCAATGTTTACACTTACAAGGGAACAAATCATATGTTTTTCCTTTCTCGACTTCTGACATTTCTACTAATAACTCCATGTTTTTATTTTATAAATAGTGTTAAAAATTCAAAAACACATTTTCGATTCTTTTTAACTCAACCAAAAATAACACCTCATTCCAAAAAAGTAAAATCCTACCACTCTTCTAATTCTAAACAAGAAACAGAATCCCCAAATCTCTTCACTCTCCACACCATCCAAAATCTTCTTTTTTCTTGTCTATTTATAGTTAAAACCGTTTTTTATACAG
>CAISKC010000012.1 GCA_903885895.1 uncultured Legionella sp. | reverse complement strand
CATAAAACTTATGTCCAACCACTGCCACATGGAATCCGTGAGCTTTTGTATATGTGGCGAAGTTATCAGCAAATAATTCCTTCATATGATCCACTAATTTTGATTCATCTGACATTTTAGTTTCCTTTATTTGTTTTCCAAGCCTTGCACCAGTAACTGGCTTTGACCTTGGCATTGTTCCATTTGCTACATTTATCACTGACAGGATCGTAATATCCGCAGTTCCCACATCTTTGACCCTTGGGCACATCTGCGTTGCTGGCAGGTTGATATGCCGGGGGCAATGAGCGAGGTATGGGATCTCCGTTGGGATAAGTTCTCATCAATAACCCCCAGTTATTCGACCGCTGGTATTGGGGCCATTATATCCGCCTACTGGAATATTGACCTTGACCTTCTGTGCTGGCACTCCAGGGAACTTAGGAGTTTTACCGTGATCGGGTAATTTAGGTGTGTGCTTTTGTTGTTTTTCTTGTTTGATCATATTATGCTCCTGTGTTGTTATATTTACTGGATTCTACATTTTGTAGCCGATTGTCTAGGATATTACACATATTTCTAAGTCCTATCAGGGCCTTGGTGACTTGAACCATTTGTTGGCTCTGAGCCTCAATCAATTCAGCCTGAGCTTTAAGTTGTATATCCATATCCTGCATATGTTGATATGGATCATAATCAATCATATTGTCTAAATACCTGGGCTGGAGTTTTGGCTTTGTTGAGTTTAACTTTAAGCCATTGGGCTGATACATTAAACTGTTTTGCCCAACTTGACACAGTTTTTGATTGTTTTTTGTATGTTACCACGCAAGACCGGGCACATCTAAATCCCACCTCTACGGGAAGTCCCCACATAATGTTTTTGTGTCCGAAGTTCTTGGATTGATTTTTTCTTATAAGTTTATGTTGTGGTGTGGGTTGGGGACCTAATTTTATTAAAACATAATCGCGAAACTCAGGCCAACTTCCAAACTCATTTTCTATTTCCAATCCTCTGCTTCGATGTGCTTGATGTTGGGTGTTATTGGGGTTGTTGACTACCTGTTGGATATGTCTCCAACTGTTGTATATTCTTTGTATTTCTGGTGATCTCTTCATTGCTTGTTTCTCCTGTATGATGTATTTATTATAAGTTCTCAAATAAATCGTTAAACTGATTAGGTAAGCAGTACCTATCATAACTTGCTTGTCCATTTTTTGCGGCTCGTAGGATTTGGAGTGCCTGTTCTCCTAGAGATGTATCGGAAAGTGGTATTTGTAGTTTACGATCAATCCCCGGGATATATTTACGGCTATTGACTATTTGATCAATCAACCAAGTAAATGTATTATTGGTAGCAGTGATTACCTTAAATTGATTACGATTTATTTGTAATAACAGTGATGGTAGATATTTCTTTTCGAACTCCAACCAGTTGTGTTTTGATAAGGCATTATATTTATAAGTGACTATTTCCTGACATATCTCAACCAATATATCCAAATCAGTAGATTTTAATTTAACATATTCCATATGTTTCTCCTGTATCTGATATTTACCAAAATACAGGAAAAAGCTGGGGTTATGGAATAATTATTCATCTTCCTGGTTATAAATATGATCCATTGTAATAACCCAACGATGTTGGACTATTATTTTGGAATTCTGGATCATATTCCCAATCAGCAAAGTTTATTAACCTACCTATATGTGCTGGAGCATTATTGGGTATATCATATTCATACCATTCAAACTTGGCTTGTTTTCCTTTTATTTCTAAAACACATCCGAAATGATTACAAGACACAATTTTCATACCTTCGGGTATAATTTCTTTTGTTTCTCTCCATTTAGGTTTTTTTATTTCACAATCGTGTAGTGGACTCCAATAAAAGATTATTTGGTCATATCCTTTAAGATTTACATAGATAGACAAATCTCTGTATTTTAAGTCATTGTTGTCAATTCTATAAGCATAAGCGGTGTTGTTATTCATTGGTTGTTTCCTTTTTATTAGTGTAAACAATTTAATAAGTGTTAGCAATTATGTTGGAAATCTTGAGATCATATACAATAGGGTAGATTATATATATTGCTAGTTTTTGTGTATTCAAACTTAACATCATAACCTGTTTCATTTCTCACATATTCTCTGAGAATTTCTCTATCTATTTCCCTTTCACAAACCCATCCATCATGTATTAAAAAATATCTATTTGAGTTTACATCTAAGTAAGTCCTAACTGAATTGATAACAACTCTTTCTAGTTCAAAATAAACACGCCACTTGTCACGACAAGTCACAGGTAATAATCTATTAGTCTTAGTTGTTCTTCGTCTTGACATATGAGGAGTGATATAACTCCATAAGGTCTTGATATCACTTCTCAGTTCCGAGATAAATGGATCTTGTTTGAGATATTCAATGCGGGCTAGATCTCCATTTAATATGTGGAAGATATCTGTTTTTGAATTCTTAGAAATAATTGCACCTGCAAATAGGGCATTGATAATTTCTTTAACAGCATCTGAGTCAAGTTCAAGTGCTAGGGCTAGTTCATCTCGAATTATAGTTCTATTTGCAAGATATTTGTTTAAGGCAAACAAATACAAATCCATTCCACATTTTTGTGCATATTGATGTATTAGTGTGGGGGCACAACATTCAATGTCATAGTCATGTGTATAACCGGCATTTGTTAGAATTTGTGTTCTGTATTGCTTACGATAACGCTGTAATGGATGCCATAAACGATTACTTTGATCTTTGTATGGAAAATTACCAGTGATTAGTTCTTCTTTATGATCAGTTTTAACGAGATCATATACAATAGGGTAGATTGTTATATTGCTTAAATTCAATGCCTCCCTGAGGTGTCTCACACCCTCCCTGTTTAATCTATATTCTTTGCACTTGTTCTCATAGGAGTTAAATCTAAAAAACTCATCTGTGCAAATCAGTAATGTCTTACGCAACCACTTAGATATGTCAGTAGTTGATTGTCCAAAGTATTTGTCTATATATCTACTTGACCAGGGATGGCTTTTAGTTTCGCTCATTACTCCACAGGCAAAGCCAATGGCACGAGTTATACGCGATTGAACACGAGGGTCATCATAATTTGGTTTATACATCATTAATCTCAGTCGTTAGGCACGAACATTACCAATCAATTTTAACGATGTTTGATTAAACATCCACACTTCATCTGTATTAGCGGCAAGGCTCACTGTTATTTATACAGGATTAATG
Source organism: uncultured Legionella sp. (assembly GCA_903885895.1). Lineage (GTDB taxonomy): Bacteria > Pseudomonadota > Gammaproteobacteria > Legionellales > Legionellaceae. The sequence goes on along the minus strand of CAISKC010000012.1, from coordinate 2,583 downwards.
ATTAGATGTCAATGATTTTGAAGTCAAAAGAAAACCCCCAGAACCGTTGCAGTTTGGAGGTTTTCAAATTGTATTGTTGCGTGATGTATTCAGATCAGCCTTGCCAGGAGATGTGGATGTTTGGCAGACAATACAAATATCTAGTTAGGATGGAAAATTACACATATACCAGGAGAATACTAACTAGACTAACCTATTTATGTTTCCAGTCATTTGCTGGATTAGAAACACGGTATTTTCGACGACATTTTTCGCATTTTTTAATCCAGCAATCATTTTTAACAAAATAACTCACAGTACGACCAGTAATCGATTCCTTGCAGTCCTCACAGGGGCGACGGGGATGTAATACGATTATTTTTGGATTAGCATTGGCATATTCACCACTACTACTATCAGTGGAGCCGAGTCGGCGTATTTTGATCAGAGGTTCGATTAGCTGGTTAAACTTAGGGATGTCCATCCCATATTTAAGAGAAATGGTTTAGGACCAGCCCCACTGCTGAAATAATAGCCACTACGATTGTTCCACCAGTGCCAATTAGTGTTTTGGTTATATCGTTGTGTTGTTGTTCGACTTTATTGGTGAGAGTATCAACTTTGGATTCCACATTGGTCAATCGTTGATCCAAATTGAAATAACGCTGAGCACAGAGTTCGGTGTGGATTTTAAGATCCTCACTTTCTGCTTCAATGGGGAATATTAGGTTGTTCATTATTCAGTCCAAGGTAATCCGATATTTGAGGGGGGATTTTGTTGTTTGCGAACAGCCGCAGAGATTTCAGAAATAAGTTCTATAATCCTGTCGTGTCCAATGCTGACATTGACCCAATTTACAAGTTGTGCTTTGGTTAAGTTATTATAATCAACATAGGGCTTATTGGGATTATATGCAATATTCACTGTGCCATTTAGAGAAGATTCAATGAGGTCATTGCTCTTTAATGCCAATGATGTGCCCGTCATCTTCCAATCTATTTCTGAAACTACATTGGTTTCTGTTCCTACCTGAGGTAATACGCGAACTGCGGTAATATCCCAACTGATATTGACGCTGGATGTTGTATATACTGTTTGTGTTGTTATGTCTGTCATTTTATTATCCTACTAATGTTATGCCGTATTTTGTGGCAAGATATGTTTCTGTTGCGGCAATCTCAGTACCGCTTAATACTCTGTCATATATAATAACTTCTGCAGTTTGCCAATCACTAGGGGCATATCCTTGTATCCCGCGATAGTTGATTCCAAAGTGATTTATACCCCCACTTGAGCCACCCGTGCCTTGTTTTGCTGTTGATCCATTAGGACGATAAAAGTTGTTGGAGTCAGCACTGATTACCCAATTATCACCAAACCAGTTTCCAGAGGCATTTACAAAACCATTATGGTATGCAACTCCAGAATTTTCATCACGGTGACCACTGGCAAATTCTTCATTACTACCTGGTCCTTCATCTCCAACTATCCAACCTTTGTTTGACCCATTCCAACGACTTAGAGTAAACAATGTATAATGCGAATTGTCAATAAGTTCTCCTGGAAATAACACAGCATCAGTGGTATGGTCGTTGCTACTCAAAGCATCAAAAGTTGCAGTGGCTCCATTTCCAGTTCCACTTTGCAGAGTAGGTGATCCATATATTGTTGCGTCATTACCATTGATAGATTTATCTGTCCAAAGGGATGATCCTAGATTTACACTGCTGGCATCATACCAAGCAATGTAATCAGTAAGTGGGGGACTATTAGAAGGTGGCGTATATACTGGTTTATCTGTTCCCACATATAGATATTGACTGGCTGTAGTGCTGTAATAAGCAGGTCTTTGACCTTTATCAGCAATTAAAACAATTTGATTACTGGTGCTGGTTGCAGTTGTGGCACTACTAGCGATTGAAGGGAATGTTACAGCCCCAGTCCAAGCAGTTGTTTGTGTAGATAAATCACTGAACTGCAGAGCGGTGTTTATGATTATGTTATTGTTATGCTGAGTCATTTTATTATCCTAATGTGATTCCATATCTTGAACCTAGATAGGTTATTACCTGACCATATTCGCTGGAATTGAGATATCTATCGTAAAATATAACTTCTGTGACATACATATTAGCGGTGTACTGACTTCCAGGAGTGTCTATACCTCTGCCAATACCAATGCGGTGATCTCCAACATCTGATCCAGGTATCGTATTGGATCCATTGGTTCCTATTGTAGCGGGATTGGCATTGCCTTCCATAAACACTCCTTGATCAACTACAACCACCCAATTATTGCCATAATTCACAGAGGGAGGATAACTTGGCACCCAACCATCGTGATAGGACATAGGAGCATAGGTTCCAAATCCGCCAGCAATCCAATTTTGGCCATTCCAATTTGTAAATTGTCTACCACCACTGTGGCCATCTCCTACCCAACGACTAACACTAAACCAAGTGTATTGACCACCGCTGACTGTGTTCCATATTTCGCCAGGAAAATATATATAATCATTGTCAGAATTATTGCCTAGGAATTGTATTGCAGGATTAGTTTGAGTTGATCCTGATCCTGCTCCGACTGCAACAAGGCTGATCTG
>CAISKC010000011.1 GCA_903885895.1 uncultured Legionella sp. | reverse complement strand
GCCGCGTTGGTTTAATATTTCGGTCAGCTTTTGGTCGCTGATAGGCTTGTCTTTACCCTCTGCGCCTATCAGGTCGCTCAATATTTTCTTCACCTCGCGGGTTGAAACCTCTTCGCCGCTATCGGTGGAAAGAGACTCGCTGAAGAAATATTTCAATTGAATAGTACCGAATTCGGTTTGCACGTATTTGCTGTTAGCCACACGCGATACGGTAGAGATATCAAGACCCGTTTTATCGGCAATGTCTTTCAATATCATTGGTTTCAAACGGGTTTCATCGCCGGTAAGCAAATATTCCCGTTGGTATTCCAAAATGGCGTTCATACAAAGCAACATGGTATTGTAGCGCGACTGTATAGCATCAATAAACCACTTGGCAGAATCAATTTTCTGCTTCACAAAAAGGATGGCTTCTTTTTGACTTTTGCTCTTAATCTTGGCCTTTTTGTATTCCGAAATCATATCCTTAAAATGGTTACTTACCCGTAACTCAGGCGCATTGCGGCTGTTTAGTGAAAGCACCAACTCGCCATTATTGTTGGCAAGGATAAAATCAGGTATGATAGTTATCTGCGCATCGGCTGAGCTGCTTGCAAAAGCGTTCCCCGGGCGCGGGTTAAGCTTGGTTATTTCCTCAATAACCTTTTTCAGTTTTTCAGAATCAATACTAAAAATAGCTTCAATTTTGTCGTAATGCTTCTTGGCAAAAAGGTCGTAATATTTCTATACTATACGTATAGCAATATCTGTAAGCACAGTAGGGTCTTCCTTTCTTCTTAGCTGCAGCAACAGGCACTCTTCCAAAGACCGTGCACCTACACCCGCAGGGTCAAACTTTTGAATCTGCAATAAAATGTATTGCAATTCCTTTTCGTCTGTTTCAATATTCTGCCTGAAAATCAAATCATCTACAATAGCATCAGGCTCACGGCGCAGGTAGCCGTCATCATCCAAACTACCAATCAGGTGCATAGCAATCTGTTGCTGGCGTTCATCCAGGTCAAGCATGCCTACCTGCGATTCAAGATACTCATGGAAAGTTGAAGAAATTGCAACCGGAACACTCTTATTATCATCATCCGGATCGTAAACCTCATTAGGGTTATCGGTCTTATAATCAGCTACACCCTCATCGTCCTCGTCATAGTAGTCGCTGATATCCATATCATCGTCCACCTTAGGCTCTTCAACAGGTTCAGGTTCTTCTCCTGCTTCCGTATCTGTTTCCGGGGCATCTGCTTCTACAGGGGTATCCTCCTGGGTTTCAGGTGTTTCTTCTTCTAAATTTTCTCCCTCTTCAAGGGCAGGATTAGCTTCAATCTCTTCCTTAATACGGTGTTCCAGCTGCGCAGTTGGTATCTGAAGCATTTTCATTAACTGAATTTGCTGGGGAGAAAGCTTTTGTAATAATTTCTGTTGTAGTTTTTGGTTAAGCATCGGCACGGGTTTTCAAAATCTCTTAATTATTCAGTTTATAGTGGTTTTATAATTCAGTCCATCAAAAAATAGTTACAATTAAAGGTTGTATTAAACGAAATTCGTTTTATAAATACGCGGCATGAAAGCCTTGTGGCAGTCATTAATTTCAACAACGTAAATAAACAATTTTTGCCCGTTATACCAATCATTTCGTCGTAAAAAAGCTAAACACAAAATGTAATAATTTTAAAAATACTACCACAGCAAAAATGTGCAGGGGTTCAGTAAGGCGAAAATTAGATACAGATAAAATGCTTTTCTATATTCGCAATCCTCAATAGGTGCCTAACAAAAAGGAGGCCAAAAATTTTGGGGAATTATTTTCTATTAAAGTATTTGATACAGCATTATAAAAGTTGACT
>CAISKC010000010.1 GCA_903885895.1 uncultured Legionella sp. | reverse complement strand
TTTGGTAAAACACGCAATAACCACATGGGATGCACTTCAGAAAACAAATGTTCAGCAAAAACCTGCATATCGCCTTGCGAACGCATCATCAAGGGTAAAAAATCATATTGTTGAAAATATTTATTACCTGGCGAACCGACATAAATGCCAAAGTCATCGCCAAATGCCGTTTTTGCCGCATCATCAAGTTGATCACGGTAAGTCACCACTTGGCTATCTACCACCGCTTGCATCCCCGCACTGATCCCCGTCACATCTTGACGCGAAATCAATTTCAACAATTTTCGATCCGGCAACATACTGGCAGGTTGAAAGTCTTTTAATTCACCGACTTTGCGATGTGACCAGCTCTCGATATCCCACAGCTTCAGATCACCCAAACCTTGCTGACCTGCTAACAGAGCTTGCCAAGTTGAAGCCGCATTCATACCTGTTGCAGTTACAGCACTCATTCCTGTAATAAATACTCGACGGTTTGGACTCATCACGCCTCTCCAAATTCAGGATGCTTAAATAATAAGCAGCTATTGGAACCACCAAAACCGAAAGAATTCGATAATACAGCACCTAAAGCTCGCTCGCGTGGCCCTTCAACTACATAATCCAAATCGCAATCTGGATCAGGATGCTGTAAATTCGCAGTCATCGGCACGCGACCATGGTGCAACGCAAGCACTGAAAATGCTGCTTCCAATGCCCCGGCGGCGGCAATCAAATGCCCTGTTTGGCTTTTGGTCGAACTCACAGGAATATCATAGGCATGCTGCCCAAATACTGCTTTGATCGCATTCGTTTCACTGAGATCATTCATTTTTGTTGAAGTCCCATGCGCATTGATGTAGTCCACATCTTCTGGTGCAACACCTGCATCGCGTAATGCTCGTTCAATCGCTTGTAATGCACCATTACCATCTGGTGGCGAATCAGTGATTCGGTAGGAGCTTAAAGTATTGCCTTCCCCTGCCAATTCAGCGTAAATGCGTGCACCTCTGGCTTTGGCATGTTCCCATTCTTCCAGAACCAAAAAGGAGGCACCTTCGCCTAAAATAAAACCATTGCGTGTCAAATCAAAAGGCCGGCTGGCCAATTTTGGTGTTGCATTATCCGTAGATAACGCGCCCAACAAACAAAAACTGGATAAACCGAACGGCGAAATCATCGAATCAAAACCGCCCGCTAACATATAATCTGCATCGCCTCGACGGATCACACGCATGGCCAAACCCAACGCCTGACCACTCGAAGCGCAAGCCGTATGGACCGAGGTAGCATAACCCTGGATACCAAATTGCTGAATTAAGGAAGACAAACCTGCATTGGCAACGGGTTTAGCAAAATCCGCCAATTGATAAAAATCACGTTCCTTTGCCACCAATTGTGCCCAATCAATTTTGCCATCTTCGGCGCAAGTCTGTTGAAAACGTTGCAATCCATCAAAATCAACCGTCATCATCCCTGTACCCACTACTGCGCCAAAGCGTTGCGGCAATATACCATCCACGCCTGACACGATCTGAGCATCCCGCATGGCTTGCAATGCAGCATCAAGCGCAAACCACACAATACGCGAAGCAAAGCGATTGTGTTTGGTCAATAAAATAGGGTCAGGTTGAAAGTCTTTGACTTCTGCAGCAATACAAGTTGGGAAACCACTGGCATCGAATTGCTGGATCTGTGCAATCCCAGATTGCCGGGCCATTAACTGCCCCCATGTCATCGCAACATTTGTTCCCAAAGGGGAGACCATACCCAAGCCAGTGATGGCGACTCGTCTCATCATTGCTCTCCTAAATCAGGGCGCGCGCAGTCTATTTCTAAACCACAAACCCGCTTACCCGCAACCATTGCTGTACAACGTAATGTTAATGCTTGCGTATCTTGGTTTTTTACAGTGACATCACACGTTACCACATCACCTGGGTAAACAAATCCACTCATTTTAATTTTGCGTAAACTACGAATACGATAAGTATCACTTAAGCCGGCATGCGTTAAAAACGTTTTGGCCAAATTCATAGTACATTCTAATAAGACCGTTAATGGTAAGACAGGTTTGTTCGGAAAATGATCCGGGAAATAAGGCGCAGCACGCGTCACATGCTTCACGGCAGAGATGCATACACCAGGCTCCTGCTTTGTGACATAATCAAACTGCAATGCATGGTGCTGGGTGCGATCTGCGAACGGCAGCAAAGGCGGTTGACTGGCTGAATACGGCCATACACCAGGCCGATCAATTTCTGAAAATTGTCTACGTACCACTACGGGATCAATAAAATCTTCCATCGGTAACATAGGACCCAAAGCCCCATCTAAACGGAACACTATCTCAGAACCAACCCGCACTTCTCCATGATATTGGACCGCAGCATCATCCAATGCATCAATCCAGGATTCCAATTCTAATGTTTCTCCGACATAGGCAGCGCGATGCATCTCAACGGATGCCACAACGCCCGCCACTGGCCGTAAACAAAAATCTGTTTTAGCCATCACAGCCCATGCCGTCAATTGTCCTAGGGTTTCGCCAATCAGAGCTGGCATGAAACAACCACGTCCTGTGGTGTCATCTGAACATAGATAAAAATCATCAGGCGTAATATGCTTAATCCCACAGACCGATCCAGCCGTGGAAGATAATTGTAAAATTCTATCGACGAATAAAAAACGCATTATTCTTATAACGCACCGACAGCCTGCGATTGCTCAGCCTTAGCCGTGACAATTAATTTACAAAAAGTTTCAACTGTAAATAATGCAGGAATTTCATTCAATTTCATATTCGGTGTGAAATGTTCTGCTGGCACTTCTGAAAGATATTGGCGCAAAGCTTTCATACCCTCAGCCGTCAATACCCCACTTTTCTCAAATTCATCTTCTGACAAATCACCACGCGCATTTTTTTCCAATTGACCACGTGGGATTTTGATCTCAAATTCTTTTTCTAATTGAAATACCAAATCCAAAAAGTCAATCGATTCCGAGTGCAAATCAGCAATCAACCGACTGGTCAACGTCACTTCTTCTTCATCTAAAACTAGGACATCTGCAATAATGGTCCTAACTTTGGGATAAACACTCTCGACATTCATGATCAATCCTCAAGGCTACAAAAATAATCGCTAATTCTATCACAGGATCATTCATACCTCAATTTGCAGTCATGTTTTGTATGTGAGCTGCAAAACTCCTGATTGCGTATCAGCAGATACCGTCCCCAAACTAAAGCCATTATCAATTTTCGCATTGAGGATAAAGATACTGTATCCGTAAAACAATTGGAGATGCAAGCTTTGATTAAACGCCACATCCAAGCCACCATAAACATACAACGATGGTGCCAAAGGATAGCCTATGGCATTGGTAACAAGGGGTGCAGGATTGGTTTCATACATCATACCTGCCAACCAAGCGAGTTTATCGCTACTGGTATACTGTCCAGACAGTTGATATGACCAAGTATCAGACCAATCTGTGCGATAAATATAGTTACCTCTAGTCGTATTCAGTAAAGTCGAGGTCGTTTGTGCACGCCATGCAGACCAATATACTTTTTCTTCTAAAAACCATTGTTCTGAAAAATTATGCTGCAACCCCGCAAACAACACCGCAGCATCCACAATATTCATTGAAAAATTATTCGAAACCGCACCATGCAAAGTACTCGTTCCATTACCATACGTATTCACCGGCGAATACATCGCGGCAATCAAAGCATGTTTTGGCGTGATTTGATAAGTAAATCCTGCATCCATATAACGATTGAGCCCAGATACTTTGTTGACTTCATTCCCTAAATCGCCAACCACAGCATCCAATTCTTGCAAATAATTATACTCAAGCCCCACTCCTAAGCCCAAAACCAACCGATCAGTCAGTTGATAACTAGACTGAAACCCAAGTCTATAATAATAAACTTTGGTCACGGTTGAGTCATGCGCAACAACAGAGTCCTCGGGCCAAACCAGATCACCATATTGGCAAGGAACGATATTAAAACCCAATACAAATTTATCTGAAAAACGCGTATCCGCTAGTAAATAGGGCAAGGTATCAAAGGTACTGGTGCGTGCTCGACCTGTTCCGCCCAGCGCAGTCCCATTAAACTCCATGCTCGGTGCCACAAACACATTACCCAAAATCATTTGTTGCTGTTGAATCCCCCCTAAATCTGCCGGATTTTGGAAAAAATAATCCGAGAGGATCTGACCAACATCACCATATGCACAATTGGTAAAACTCAACGCCAAAATAGAAAGCCACCAAAAACCGCGTCTGATCATAACACCTCTGCAGTATCCGGACTGTCTACTTTAGACAGCACTTCGCATTGTAAGTGCCCGCGCGCAAGTCGAACCATGATCTGCTTACCAATGGCAATTTCTTGCGTAGATTTCAGTAGTTTTTGGTCACAAGTCGCCACGGCATACCCTCGCTCCAAGGTCGCTAACGGGCTGACCGCGTGCAAACGTCCCTTGATATTTTGCAATGCTTGCCCACGCATTTGAAGCATTTGAGTCATGATTTGACGTAATTGATACTCACGATGATCTAAGGTTTGCCAATAAGCTGCAATCATCTGACGGGGTGAAGCAAGACGTTGGCGTTGATGAGTATACCGGACATATTGCTGTTGCAGCATACGCTGAATCGCCTGCTGCATACGCATAGAAAGTGCCTGGACCGCTAACCATAACTCCTCTTGAACTGGGGTCACCATTTCTGCCGCCGCAGTAGGAGTCGGCGCACGCAGATCCGCCACCAAATCCGCAATGGTCACATCAATTTCGTGACCAATCCCGGTCACAATTGGAATCTGACTACCCGCAATCACATAAGCCAGTGCTTCGTCGTTAAATGCCCATAGATCTTCTAAACTACCCCCACCACGTGCCAAAATTAACACATCACAGATCTGTTCTTGATTGGCCAACGCAATAGCAGCCGCCAATTGTGGCGCTGCTGATTTCCCTTGCACATCACTGGGATAAATGTGCACAGTAGCCAGAGGATAGCGCCGATTTAAAGTCGTTAAAATATCGCGGATAGCTGCCCCGGTTGGTGACGTGATCACCCCAATTTTATGAGGAAAACGCGGAATACTTTTTTTGCGATTTGTATCAAACAATCCAGCAGCAAATAACTTCTGTTTCAATTGTTCAAATTGCTGATGTAAATCCCCAAGACCTGCTTCGCTCAAAGTCTCCACAATTAATTGGTAATCACCACGCGCTTCGTACAAACTCAAGCAGCCTTGCACCACAACTTGGGCGCCATTGCCCATTTGAGCATGGATCCGCAAATGCTTATGGCGAAAAAAAACACAACGCACTTGAGCATGCTGATCTTTCAACGTGAAATACCAATGCCCTGAACTGGGCTTGGTCAAATTCGAGATTTCTCCTTGCACAGACACCATGCCCAAGCCTTGCTCCAAGCAAGCTTTGACTTGGCGATTCAGCTCAGAAACCGAATAAATATCTGATTGTAGATCAGCCAACAATGGAATACCCCGCATCAACAAATAAGGTATGCCCACGAATCATATCCGCTTCCGGCAAACATAAAAGGTACACAGCATTCGCTACATCTTCAGGAGATAAAGGGCGATCGGCCAAAGCATGCGCTTGATATTCTGCTAACAATTGCTCACGATTGGGAAAATATTTTAATGCATCAGTATCCACCACGCCAGCCGAGACTGTATTAACGGTAATGCCTTGTGGGGCCAGCTCAATACTTAAAGAGCGGACCAAGGCTTCTAAAGCAGCTTTCGAAGCCCCAATAAAAGCATAATTAGGGATGGCGCGATGCGCACCCAAACTAGATAACGCAACCACGCGTCCACCCGTCTGTAAAATAGCGTGTGAAGCAGTTACCAGATGATTCAAAGCCAACGCATTGGTTTCCATACACCAACGCCAATGTTTGGTTGACATTTTTAACGCAGGTTTCAACACACCCGACGCAGCATTAGAAATCAAAATATCCAAACGATCAAAATGCTGTCCAAATTGCACCAACAATTCTTTCACCGAAGCTTCATCCGCAACATTCGCTTTGATAGCCACTGAGCGTCTACCCAGCGCTTGAATCGTCTGCACAACCTGCTCAGCTTCTTCAGCACTCGAGTAATACACTATCGCGACATCGGCACCAGCTCTAGCTAATTTCAACGCCACAGCTTTACCAATCCCACGCGCTCCACCCGTAATCAAAGCAACCTTCGATGCCAATGTTTGCATAATTATCCTGTCGTATGGTGATCCGAATCAGCGCAGTATAGCGTATCCGAGCGTTTTTAAAAATAATAGAACTGACGCAATACCTCAAACTCGCCATGAAAATTTGACTAAATTTGTAACAAACATTACAATGCAATCCCAAATATAAACTTATTGGTGATTTATGGCACAAGCCCAAACAGAAATACCTAGACTCAATCCCACTCGATGGACTGAACAGTCCAATCTATTCAAGGCAAACATTGCGGAGCTTAATAATGAAGCAACAACGGCTGCAATCAACCTAGAATTAGAAAGATTCCATAACGAATGGGAAAGGGGAAATCCTGATTTTAAAGTGTTTCAGACGAACTGCATCGGTATTTTTGCTGAGCATTTGCCGAGATATCAAATGCCTCCTATGAAACTTTTGCTAGAGAAGTTTATGTTTTCACTGTTCGTAACTGCTATCAGTATACTGGTTATGGGTTTATTCGGTATGCTCCAAGTCGAAATTTTAGCATTGATAGGCCTCATCACCATTACCGCCTTTCATTTCAAAGCGCTCGCTATCATAGCTGGAAGCATTGCAACCGTCGCAGCAACGCTCAACGGCCTCTCACTCTTTAAGACATCGATCCTAACAAACGCACATCTGAATAACTTTATATCAGCAGTTCCAGAACCAGATCCAGCACCTATACTCACTACTTAAAGGCAGTAACCTCCGGGGTACGTCATCCAGAGCTGATGTATCCCCACGAACTTGTATAGAATAATTTCATATTCTTTGCTCCGTTCGGGCTGAGGAAGCGCGATAGCGCTGTCTCGAAGCCTGGGCACATGCTTTAAGGCTTCGAGA
>CAISKC010000009.1 GCA_903885895.1 uncultured Legionella sp. | reverse complement strand
TTGACGGTCAGCTCTTCCACGATAACAATATCCATACTGCTGAGTAAATGTAGCCAAGTCACCCGTTCTAAGCCAACGCTTACCCTCAAATTCAAAAAAGCGTTGCACGTTTAGCTCGGGATTATTGAGATAGCCATCTGTGACCTGCTTTCCAGAAATACAAAGTTCACCTACCCCATCAGCTATTTTTGGGAGCTCAGGATCAAATAAATCGATCTCAACACCATAATGCGGCCATCCCATAGGAATTACCTGATAAGCGGGATGCGGAGGAGCCTCGTTACCTAATAAATTGCGCTCAATCTCAAAATACGTATCAGTAACGGTCGCCTCTGTAATGCCGTGCAAATTTAACAATTTTGCATTTGGGGCTGCTTTCGAGAAATTACGAATAGTTTCATAATTAAGCGCTTCACCAGAAAAGATTGCGACTCGTAGAGAAGGCAAAGAATTTTCAGACAATAAGCCTAACTTATGCCCCATGCTCGCTAATGAAGGAACAGACATCCAAAGAGTGATCTCATGATCCTGGACATATCTTGGGGTCATTACCGCCTTGTCGGTTGGGACATGAATCAATTTAGCCCCATTTGTCCAGGCAACCACCAACTCCATTACTGAGTAGTCGAATGAGAAATCATGAATTTGTAAAAGCGAATCTGACGAATTGGGAGCAATATTTTTTTGCATCGCTAACGCATACTGCGCAATCTGCGATTGATGAATCGGTACTCCCTTTGGTTTTCCAGTGGTTCCACTTGTGAAAATAATGTAAGCAAGGCCATCAAAGACCTTGGGCTCAAGATCGAAGACCTGACTTAATATTTCAGCCTTACGAATATCAGAAAACTTGGGGTTAAGTGGGATATAGGGTTTAGAAAAAAGCCAGCAGGCGTAAATTGTTGCATATTCCTCAATGCTTCTATCGCCATTAAGCACTATGTAACTTTTTGAATCAAACTCATGCTTCTTGCTGATCCCCAATGCCAATTGATACAGTTGGGTATAAGTCAAAACTTGACCCTGATAATCAAGCGCAACCAGATTCGGTTTGTCAGCTAAAACCGATTTAAGAATCAGACTTAAACTGCCTGCCATTAAGTGGTAACCTTACGTTCAATAAGCGCTATTAAATCTCCAATAGTTTTTATTGAATCAATCTCTTTAGACCTAAATTGAATCCCAAAGTGACTTTCACATTTGAGCAATATTTCAATATTCTTAAAAGAATCCCATCCAGCAATATCACCGGTAACCATTCGATCGGCAATCACAAGCGAAGGATCGCCAAAAACTGCTCGAAAAACCTCCAAAACACCAAGCTCAGTAGCCACTTTCACCCCCAAAGTCTAATTTAAAATAATCATTTGTCTTATGCATTATCTTATCCCAATCATCAAAAGAAATAGTTTGATGTTTACCATCCTTCCAATATTCCCTCAAAAAACCAATGGCTACACTGTCGCTAAATTCCATAAAATCATAGGATTGTTCGCCTAGTTTCATAATTATCAGAATCTTATTTTTTCCATAGCTATTAATTACAGCAGCTAGCCTCTCAATTTCTGAGGTCTTTAGTATAAATTCTGATTTATAAACAAATAGCTTTTCTCCATCCTCGAAGTCCTCTCTTAGCCTTCTAGCAAGCATAGAAAAATGCATTCTTGATTTTTTAAAAACGGAATAAATATCATCATCCACTGAAATATTCCCCATCCTAAATCCAGTATGAATTTTTGCCTTATACTCCCTGTCAAAGAACCAATACTCATGAAAACTTTCGGTATTTTCATACTCTACGTAAGAAGACTCCTCGGTGGAAAAACCTTGGAACCTAGACTCAATTAATCGAATCAGTTGATCAAATGGCAATGTACCCCAGCGAAATAAGTCTGTTGGCTCAAAACCTCGTAACCTTTGAATAAAACCTAACTCACAATCAAAACCAAGGGAGACTGAATTTTCATAAACCTTGGCTAAAAGAATTTTTTTAACATTCGCATTGTTCGAAAACTCCGTCTCATGATTTGTTAGGTTTGATTTAATTTTTAATTTTCCAAGCAACTCACAAAGTATTGTGTAGTCAGAATTCTCAAATTTTCCAATCTTAGCTTTTGTCAAAAACGTATGGCTTGCCTTATCGGTGTCATTTAGCAACATATTATTTTTTGCTAACTCAGTAAGCAACCCCAAATGCATGGGAAAGCGCCTTCTCGAATTTTTAATAAATTTACCCGCAATCTCTACTTTATTTTTTTCATGCAAATATTGAATTACTTCCAAATGAAATTCGGGTTTCTTTTCATTTAGTACAAGACTTTCCTCCAAAAGAGCCTCAAGCTCGAAATCCATTTTATTCAACACATAAATATCAGCGAGTAGATAAGTTAGGTCTATGGGTAAAAAGGATCTTTTTTTTAGCTTTAAAAGTTCTTTCATCCCAAGGGGAATATCGCCTGAATCTATTAGCTTTTTTATTTTCTTAAAGTCACTCATAAACAACGCAAAACCGCATTAGTGTAAGGAAAAATAATTTTAATGTATAAACTATGTAAATGAGCTCTAAAGGATTCAACTTAATTGGTTATGCCTCCTCACCAATGGGGCTCGGTGAAGATCTAAGGTCTTTTGCAGCATTACTGGTCATTTTAAAGATCCCATTTTCAATCATTGATCTTCCTACCGATAGTAGCAATATTCTTAAAAATAACTGGGGAACTCAAACACAAAAAATCTATCCAATATCGATTTTCTTCACATCGCCAATTGAATTCAATTTACTTAATCAAAAATATCCAAATTTATTTACATTAGGAAAATTTAAGATTGGCTACTTCTTATGGGAGTTACCTGATTTTCCAGAGAGGCATGTGTAGTATCCCCCGTCAAGCCGACATTCCTAAAGTGTTGTTTTCTGCCTTTGCTCGATAGTCTCTAGGCGATATTCTGCCAAGAGAGCTGTGCGG
>CAISKC010000008.1 GCA_903885895.1 uncultured Legionella sp. | reverse complement strand
TTAATGAATATTGAATGTAATCAATTGGCATTAGACGAATTGAAAACAGCATTTAAATTTAATGATGCGGTATTGCGTAATTTAATTATTAAAAAGAATGAGGCCATCAAGATTGAATCTGTGATGATGAAAAAAGAATCAAAAGATTCGCGAGACGTGGCTTAATAGGAGAGTACAGATGTCTACATATTTTCGACGCAACAAAAAAATGCACCAAACTGATAATACGACTGTTATTGATTACAAAGATGTCAATTTTTTAAAAAATTATATCAGTGAAACGGGCAAAATAGTTCCAAGCCGCATTACTGGCATGAGTGCACATGCACAACGCAAAGTGACAAGAGCGATTCATTATGCAAGACATTTAGCGATATTGCCTTATTGTGACAGCCATCGGTAATTGATGTGTTGCGCTTGAAGGGACTGTTTAAAAAGCAAGCTGAGCTGATTTTAAGTTCACGTAAGCAAGCTTTATTGTATGCGGTGATATTTGCCTTATTGCCTTATTGTACTTGGTTGGCCATGGTTGTGATTGCCTTGGTTACCTTGCGCAAAGGGCAACAGGAAGGCATGCGGATCCTGGCTACTGTGATGTTAGTTCATGGTTCTGTGTTATGGATGTCCATGCCTTTATATGCCGTGATATTCAATCTGCTGCTTGTGTTTGCGCCTGTATATATGGCTGCTTACGTGCTGCGTGTGACGTCAAGTTGGCAAGCGGTGAGTGCCGCATTGTTTTTTTTAGTGATATTGAGCTCGCTCTTTATCCAGCAAATGGTACCAGAATGGGTCATGTCGCAGTATGCTATGCTCCAGTCTATCGTGCAGGCATCGCAGTCCGATCATGTGCTGTCTAAGTGGTTAAATGACACGTCGGGCTTTCCGGCATTGGCGTTGGCTAATTACACCTTAGGCATCCAATTGATGAGTGCTGTATTGTCAATATGGTCAGCATTGCTGTTGGCGCGTTCCTTACAATCGCAACTGTTTTATCCAGGTGGGTTTAAGCAGGAGCTGCTGACTTTCCGTGGTAATCGTTTGAGCTTCATTGTGATGTTGCTACTGTGTGTCGCTGCATGGAAATGGAATGTTGTGGCAATGAATGTATTGCCAGTATTGGTTTTATTTTATTTGTTAGCGGGACTGAGTTTGTGCGCTAATTTTATTATGGGAAAATTATCCCGAGGAATATTAGTCGTTTTAATTCTACCTTTATTATTTATGCCCTTTGTGATGCTACCTTTGTATATCATCTTAGGGTTGTTGGATAGTGTATTTAATATAAGATTAGCTTTTGTTAGGATCGGGTGACGACTCACTCCAGAAGTCGAGCGTATCTTCCGAGCAGTTGCTGAATTGGTAAGTTTTCTATAGTGAGGTATCAGAGATGCAAGTAATTTTGTTGGAAAAAATTAGAAATTTGGGTGCTTTGGGTGAAAAAGTGAACGTCAAACCAGGTTATGGGCGAAATTATTTGATTCCGCAAAAAAAAGCTGTGTTTGCGACAGAAAAAAATCTCGCAGCATTTGAAAGTCAACGTGCTGACTTAGAGAAAAAAGCGGCATTAGAATTTGCGGCAGCGAAGACTCGTGCTGAAAAATTTCAAGACCTTATATTGGTCATTGCGACTCAAGCTAGTGACGAAGGTAAACTGTATGGTTCAGTTGGTGTCAATGAAATCAAAGATGCTTTAAATGCGAAAGGCCTTGAGATCAATCGGCGTGAAATCATCTTGTCTGAAGTATATCATTCAGTCGGGATCTATAGCGTTGATCTGCAATTTCATGATGATTGGATTGTGACGATCCAAGTTGAAGTTGTTTCTGCTTAATAACGCCTCTATTTTAAGCGTATTGAAAGATCTGTGTCATTCCCGCCTACGCGGGGATGACCATTGCACCTGTACATTGCGGAGAGATTTATGTCATTCGATGCAAAACAGTTTGTTCAACGCCACCAAAAAAATATCAATCTTATCATAAAGTCTGCCAGACTCCTTGCTGTGGATTTTCTGAGTTCTAGAGCTTCTTTATTAGCAATCCGGACACAAGATCTTATTGATCCGAATAGCGATGATGCCTCACTGGCTTTATTTTTAACATTTAAAGCGTCTCTTTTTTGTAAGGGACATATCACCTTGTATCAGGAATTGGATGCCAGTTCGGAGGAGTCAGATATTCAATTGATGGCATTTCAAGCATTTGTCAAACATGCTTTTCGTGAACATGACTTAATTCTATCGTATGATGAATCAGGCATACTTGAATGGCTAAGTACCACTTATGCTCAGCTGGTGAAAAAACATCACCCCAAGCAAGAAGCAATATTTCATTTCGTTTATCAACCAGATTTTGAAGTGAATAGTCCACACCGCTTACACCACCATCGTTTCCAAGTGGCGTCAGAGGGTTCGACAGCCCTACAAAATAGAGGTTGTTGTATGATTCTCTAGCGCTAGTTATATAGATTGGGATGAGCTCAATATTTACTCACCCATCATCTGCCCTTTGGATACCTTCAGCTTATACGTTTTTCCATTTGATATTACACCCAATACTGGCTTTTTGAATCGGTGAAACCGGTTCTTGTTTCAGTAAGGCTTGTAAAGCTTGACGAATGGATTCTCCGGTGACCGGAATGTGGTTGGATGGACGTGAGTCATCTAATTGTCCGCGGTAAACCAAATGCAAATCGTGATCAAAGACAAAAAAATCTGGGGTGCAGCGTGCTTGGTAAGCTAAGGCAACTTCTTGTGTTTCATCGTAAAGATAGGGGAAACTATATTCAAGTTCACGCGCTGCAATCTGCATGTTTTCTGGTGAATCATCGGGATATTGCTCAGCATCATTGGAGTTGATTGCTAAGAACGATACGCCCTTATCGGCAAAATCCCTAGCTAAGCGTGGAAATTCATGCTGTATGTGTTTTACAAAAGGACAATGATTGCATATGAAGGCAATGACGGTGGCGACTTTACCTTGATGTTGTTCTAAGGTCATCAGACGATCGGTACAAACATCAATCAACGCAAAAGAGGGGGCGACAGTCCCTAACGCCAGCATAGCAGATTCAGTTTTAGCCATTTTTTATTCTTTCCTTAGTAATTTAATTAAATAGACCCTAATCTAAGGTCACTGCCATTAAGTTAAGGCATATTTCCTATGACATCGATCCGTTTGTGCTGACGAGGTTTGCGCGTCAGCCCGAACGAAATAGTGTTCGTTTTTAACTTAACGCCATTGAATCTAAGGTAGGTTGGGCCTTTTGGCCCAACAAGCGAGCGAAGCGCTACATGATCAATGATCTTTGTCCGCTCTTCGCGTACTTTCTTCCATCAAAGGGAAAAAGCGCTTCAAAATGGTTATCCTTCAGATCAAAAAGCCCAACCTGCCGAATTAAGAAGTACGAAGCTCACCAGCGTAAATAAATACCTTTGTCCTTGCTAGAATCACTAATGACTTGCTGCAGGCTTTTGTCAGTAGATGCCCAGTAGCTGCCTTCGTTGCTTTTCGCAAAGCGAACCCGAGGATATTGGCAAACGCTTAGATAATCGTTGCAATTCACAATAGTACGTTGCTCCTCATTTTCTAAGATATAGCAGCGAAAATACGTGTGTGAAATATCAGAAGCAAACGCTGACCAATGGGATGGTGAAAGTTTTGCTTGTAGTTTGGGGCTCATAAACGCATCGGGTTTGGTTTCAAAATGTTCCAGTTCGATTTGTTGTTGAGACTTATTTTGAATTAAGTAAAACATGGGATTACCATGTTCATTGAGTACTAAGAAATTGCGATAGAAAATGAATCCATTGCTTTCGCAGCCTCGTGGGAAGACGGATGCAGAATGTGGTTGGGCTATGCTGATATTTGCTAGACTAGCTATAAAAAGAGTAGCTAATTTTTTATAAAATGCCATAATTTATGTCTCAGGTTTTTAGATAATATCGTTAAGAACAGATTTGACCGGGTTCATATTCTAGTGGATTTCAAGATAAAGTCCAAGATTTTGTTGTGATATGCGCAAAATTTTGTCGTGTAATTCGAATGACGCGGTTGATAATACACATAGTTCTGTAAGGAGTTTTTAATGAGTATTCAAACCATGAATCCTGCAACGGAAGCAATGATTGAAACGTATCCAGTGATGACTCAGTCTGCAATTGGTGTGCAGATTGAAGCAGCCCATGCTCAATTTCAACTTTGGAAGCAAGTTGATATGCAAGAAAGAGCTAAGTTGTTGTTGAATTTAGCCCAGTTGCTGCGCGCAAAATCAGATGATTTGTCGGTTTTGATGGCTCAAGAAATGGGTAAACCTATTACGGCCGGCAAAGCAGAAATAGACAAATGTGCTTTGGTTTGTGAGCACTATGCTGAGCATGCGGCGTCGTACCTTGTTCCGGAATACGTTACAACAGAGTATCAACGCGCCAAGATCTGCTACCAGCCACAAGGTATTATTTTTGCAATCATGCCGTGGAATTTCCCTTTTTGGCAAGTATTTCGTTTTGCAGCACCTAATATGATGGCTGGAAATGTGGGTATATTAAAACATGCGCCTATTACGACAGGTTCTGGCTTGGCGATTGAGAAATTGTTTCTAGAAGCGGGATTTCCTGAGCATGTTTTTTCAACCATGGTACTCACTAATGAGCAATCGGCAGCTGTGATTGCGCACAAACATATCGCTGGTGTGACATTTACTGGTAGTGAGCAAACTGGTATGACTTTGGCTGCTTGTGCCGGATCTTATTTGAAAAAAACAGTTATGGAATTAGGCGGCAACGATCCTTATATTGTGTTGCATGATGC
The DNA here is from genome assembly GCA_903885895.1 of uncultured Legionella sp. Taxonomy (GTDB): domain Bacteria; phylum Pseudomonadota; class Gammaproteobacteria; order Legionellales; family Legionellaceae. The sequence continues at coordinate 9,223 of CAISKC010000008.1, read as the reverse complement.
TGATCTAGATTTGGCAGCAAGCGTGATTGTTGCTTCACGCTTGAATAATAATGGTCAAACGTGTATTGCCGCAAAAAGAACCATTGTGGTATCTGCCGTGGCGGATGCGTTGATTGAAAAAATGATGACGCTGATTAAATCATATCATTATGGTGATCCTATGGATCCCAATACACAATTGGGCCCTATGGCGAGAGAGGATTTACGTGCGCATGTTCATCAACAAGTTCTCGAAACGGTTGGAAAAGGAGCGATACTAAGATTGGGTGGAAAATTGCCTACTGAGCGCGGATATTATTATCCACCTACCATGTTAACCCATGTTCGTCCCGGGATGTCTGCATTTGATGATGAGATTTTTGGGCCGGTTTTTGCAGTGACGATTGCGGCAGATGAAGCTGAAGCGATTCATTTGGCGAATCAAAGTCGGTTTGGTTTAGGCTCGGCTGTGTTTACTATGGATGTTGAGCGTGGTGAGCGGATCGCGAGTGTTGAATTACAATCTGGTCAAGCATTTGTAAATAGCGCGGTTGTTTCGGATCCTAGATTGCCATTTGGTGGTACGAAACATTCAGGTTTTGGCCGTGAGTTAGCGCGTGAGGGTATCCGTGAGTTTATGAATATTAAGACCGTTGTTGTGAATTAGGGGTTGTTCCCAACTCGTTGGAACACGTTTTCATCCAGAGCGTAGTGAAGGGTCTTTTGTTAGTAGGCATATGCTAAAACATGAAGATTCTTCGTTGTGTTGGTTTTGCTCGGTTAGCGTTGGTGCATGAGTTTGTGTACAATAGGTTTTGTCGATAATTTGTTAAGAGCAATCACATGTCTCATCTGTTTGAAGAAGAAAAAAATCTTATTATTAACGAAGTCACAACATTAATTGAGAAGAAATCACCCCAAAAGTCAGCTGCTTTGTGCATGCAGTTTGTGCGGCAATTTTATCAAACGATGGCATTAGAAGATTTAAAAGAATCAGGTGTCGAAGATTTATGTGGGCTTGCCATGCATTTTTGGCAATTGATTGAAGTTCGACAATTACATGAAATAAAAATCAATATTTATAATCCAGATAGGGAACATGACGGATTTCAAAGTAATCATACGGTTATTGAATTAATCTGTGAAGACATGCCATTTTTAGTGGACTCCCTGCGGATTGTGTTAAATAGGATGGGGCTTGGATTATATTTGACGGTGCATATGGGCGGTATTCGCTTATTGCGTGACCAAGCGCGTCATGTCACCGAGATTTTACCCCGTGCTGAAGAGCAAACGACTGATTTATTGGTCGAAGCACCGATATTGATAAAAATCAATCGCCAAGTCGATCCTGCGATCATGGGTGCCTTAGAACAGCAATTTCGGCAAGTTTTAACTGAAAATCGTGCTGTGATTGATGATTGGACGGTGATGCGAGGACGAGTCTGTGCGGTCGCTGACGAAGTCAATCATGCGCCCTCGACCATTAGCCGTGAAGATATAGAAGAAACGCAATCTTTCTTGCGTTGGTTGGAAGATCATCATTTTACTTTTATTGGTATGCAAGATTACGAATTAGTTCAAGAAAACAAAGAGATGTTGTTGAAAGCTATTCCTGGAACGGGCTATGGCATATTACGAGATGAGTTTGTAAAAACCAATCGACAGCATGTTGCATCGATTGCGCCGCAAGCCCATGAATTGATGGTGTCATCACAAATCCTCATCATGTCAAAAACGGATACCTTATCGTGTATTCATCGCGATACTTATATGGATTACATCGGCGTGAAACGCTTTGATGCGCAAGGGAAAGTAGTGGGCGAGTGTCGTATTTTAGGTTTGTATACGTCAGTTGCCTATCATTCTAATCCCATGCAGATCCCATTTTTACGGCATAAAGTGACCTCTATTCTGCGTGATTCTCATTTAAATCCCAGGTCGCATGCGGGTCGAATTTTATTAAATATCATGGAAACCTTACCTCGCGATGATTTGATTCAAGCTTCTGAAGAGGAATTGTTAAACATCGGCATGGGCATATTTTATATGCAAGAACGTCGACGTATTCGCTTATTTGCGCGAGTAGATGTGTATCACCGGTTTATCTCGTGTCTTGTTTATGTGCCGAAAGATATTTATAACTCTGATTTACGGTCTGCGATACAAACGGTATTGTTTGATAGCTTTCATGCTACAGATATTTCTTTTACTACGTATTTTCCAGAATCCGTGATGGCTCGCATTCATTTTATTGTGCGGATTAATCCTAAAAAACCTGTGAATTTTGATTTTAAAGCCATAGAAACGCAATTGGTAGACGTAGCGCGCTCTTGGTTGGACGATTTGCAGCAACTCTTAGTGACTGCGCATGGTCAAGATAAGGCAAATCAATTATTTGCCCGTTACAAACCCGCTATTCCGCCTGTTTACAAAGCAAGTTTCTCCCCGCGCACGGCATTGATTGATATTTCGCACATTGAAGAGCTGTCTCCTACTCAAGCTTTAAGTATGTCTTTCTATCGTAATGTGGATGATGTGAGCGGTAATTATCGTTTCAAATTGTATCAGCATAACACAACTTTTCCTTTGTCAGATGTACTGCCCATTATTGAAAATTTAGGGATGCGAGCTATCAGTGAGCGGCCTTACGTGATGAAGTTTGAGGATGCCAGTATTACATGGGTAAATGATCTGTCGTTGCAATATAAACATGATGAACAACTGAACATTGAAGTGCTTAAAGATTTGTTCCAACAAGCTTTTGCCAGTGCTTGGTTTAAAGAGATAGAAAATGATGGCTTTAATCAATTGGTGCTAGCGGCCAGTTTGCCTGCGAGGCAAGTAGCCGTATTGCGCATGTATGCCAAATATTTTAAGCAGATTGGTTTTACATTCAGCCAAGACTATGTCGAACAAACTTTGTTAACGCATGCGCATATTGCTAAAAAACTTTTTCAAATGTTTGATCTGAAATTTAATACTGCCGATGTAAAAGCTTATGAATCGGTAAAAAAATCTATATTGGATGATTTAGAAACAGTTACGAATTTGGATCAAGATAAAATCATACGGCAATATGTGGATGTTATTCATGAAACATTACGGACTAATTATTATCAAACAGACGTTAATGGTAAGCCTAAGTCTTATATTTCAATAAAATTACATAGCAAAGGGATCCCTGGGATGCCACGGCCTTATCCTTTATATGAAATTTTTGTGTATTCGATACAGTTTGAAGCGGTCCATTTGCGTTCTAGTCATGTTGCACGCGGGGGATTACGTTGGTCCGATCGACGTGAGGATTTTCGTACTGAAGTCTTAGGATTGATGAAGGCACAACAAGTAAAAAATGCAGTGATTGTGCCAAATGGCGCGAAAGGTGGTTTTGTTGTGAAGCGTACTTTTGCTCCGAACGCTTCGCGTGAAGAGATCATGGCAGAAGGCATCCGCTGCTACCAACAATTTATTCGTGGTTTGCTCGATATCACGGATAATTATGTGGCGGGTGAAGTCAAAAAACCATTAGATGTGGTTTGTTATGATGCGGATGATCCTTATTTAGTGGTTGCAGCGGATAAGGGTACCGCAACGTTTTCAGATATTGCGAACCAGATTTCATTAGAGTATCAATTTTGGTTAGGAGATGCGTTCGCATCAGGTGGATCGCAAGGGTATGACCATAAAAAAATTGGGATCACAGCACGAGGTGCTTGGGAGTCGGTACAACGCCATTTTTATCAACTTGGTTTAAATGTTGATACCACTGATTTTACAGTGATAGGGATTGGGGATATGTCTGGGGATGTATTTGGCAATGGCATGCTTTTGTCACCCCATATTAAATTAGTTGCTGCATTCAATCACATGCATATTTTTGTGGATCCCACACCAGATTCGGCAAAAAGTTTTATGGAACGACAACGCCTATTTCTGTTAGCTCGGTCGACTTGGGAAGATTATGATCCTAAATTGATTTCTCAGGGCGGTGGGGTCTTCAATCGTTCTGCTAAATCTATCACTGTAAGCCCAGAAATGAAGACCTTGTTTGGCTTAAAACAGACGGCTATTGAACCCAATGAATTATTAAAAAGCATTTTAAAAGCCAAAATAGATTTATTATGGAGTGGCGGGATTGGCACATTCGTTAAAGGACGTACTGAGAACAATACAGATGTAGGGGATCGCAGCAACGATTTGATTCGTATCAATGGTAAACAAGTACGTGCCCGCGCAGTGGTAGAAGGGGGCAATCTTGGTTTTACCCAATTAGCGCGTGTTGAATATGCTTTGAATGGCGGACTCATTTATACGGACTTTATTGATAATTCTGCGGGAGTAAGTTGTTCTGATAAAGAAGTGAATATCAAAATATTATTCAATATGGTGATCCAAGCAGGGCATTTGACACAAGAAAAACGGAATATATTCTTGAGTGAGATGACAGATGAAGTGGCGCAACTGGTACTGAGAGAAAACTATTTACAAACCAGATCCATCAATTTATCTGTTTCGCTGGGATTGCGCGCCTATGAATTAAATATGCGCTATATTAATGAATTACATCGTGGTGGTAAATTAGACCGGCATTTAGAGTATTTGCCTGATGACAAACAATTAACCGAACGTAAATCTCAAGGTAAAGGCCTGACTAGTCCTGAAGTGGCCACGTTGATGTGTTATAGCAAAATTCTTTTAAAAGAGTCTATCTTAGCATCCGATCTGCCTGAGGACCCTTATTTTACACAATATCTCATTCATTCTTTCCCCAAACCTTTGCAAAAGCAATATAGTCAAGAGATGCAAACACACCCTCTGAAGAGGGAAATCATTGCTACAGCGGTTAGTAATTTGATTATTAATGAAATGGGCTTTGGTTTTGTTTATCGCTTGCAAAGTGAAACGGGTGCGTTACTGCCGCTTATCGTGCGTGCGTATATTATTGCAAGAGATATTATGGATTTCGATGCAATATGGCTTCAGTTAGAAGCTTTGGATACACAAATAAAAGCCGAAGACCAGATTAAAATCATCACGGTTTATGTGCGATTATTACGTAGAATTGCCCGGTGGATCTTGAGGAGTAAACGGCCTCATATGAATACAGAAAAATGTGTAGCGCATTACAAACCTCAAATCCAAGCATTGAGAGATTCACTGCCTGAATGTTTAGGTGAATTATATCGCACACGCTTTAGTAAGCATTATGAAGAATTTCTCAAATTGAAAATTCCTGAGTCGTTGGCATTAGAGCTTACGCGTGCGCGCGGTCTATTTATGGCAATGGAAATCGTCGAGATTGCGCAAGAAATGAACGTAAGTATGGCGCTGGCGGCGGAAACATTTTATGGTATTGGTGAGTTTTTAGATCTAGGTTGGTTGCGGGATCAAATTATCATTCATCCTACGGAAAATCATTGGGAAGCTTTATCACGTGAAGCGTTGCGCGATGATTTTGATACGCAGCAACGGCAAGTGACTTTAAGCCTGTTCTATAATAAACCAAAGGAAATTGATTTTGCTACTTATTTACAAGTATGGGCTGCACGAAATCAACGCCATTTGGAACGTTGGACAGAAATGATGAATGTTCTCAAAACCACAGAAAAACTGACTTTCACTATGTTTTTTGTTGCAGTGCGAGAGTTTATGGCATTTGATACACAAATTATTCATAAATAGAGCTTTAATTTGAAGAAAGAAGGAGCCCGAAGGGCGGATGAGGGCTGGTGTATCCCCTCATAATTTGTTGTTATAAAGTAATACAAAAGGAGTGTAGGTGGACAAAGGAGTGTAACGACGTGCCCACCAATTCGAAGAAATAATCACCCATGAGCAGGGTTTTAAATTATTTCTTCGAACTGGTGGGTACGCTGCGCTTTGACCACCCTACATTCACATCGATTTTCTATCAAAAAATTATAAGAGATTCCTCAGGGATGAGGGGTGAATAAAAACATAAAAGGAATAGAACTATGAGTCGGCAAGGGAAAACTGCACGCTATACATTAGGATTAATCAGTTTACATTGGGTGATTGCGCTATTAGTCATTCCACTGGTATCCCTGAGCTTTTTTTTGGAGGATTTACCTAAAATCATCCGTCCAACGGCCATAATGTTACATAAATCTTGCGGTTTGACCATTTTAGTATTGATGGTGGTCCGTTTGATATGCTTGTTCAGGTCTGGAAGACCGGCACTCCCCGCAACGATGCCACGTTGGGAAGTCCTGTTTGCGCGTGGTGTGCAATTGGCTTTATATGTCTCGGTTATTGCAATGGCGATGGTGGGATGGATCATGTCAGTGTTGTCGAATCACACGCCTGTCTGGTTTGGCGTGATATCGTTGCCGTTACCTGGCATTGTCCCAAATGCAGCTTGGGCCGATATCTTTTTTCAAAGCCATCAAATCATTGCATGGGTGTTGATAGGTTTGATTGGTTTACACGTAGCCGGCGCGTTAAAACATGTTATAATCGACAAAGATAAAGTGATGGACAGCATGCTCCCTTAACACTATTATCTTCAAAACCCCTCAAGGGCCGTTAGCTCAGCTGGTAGAGCAGGAGACTCTTAATCTCTTGGTCGTAAGTTCGATCCTTACACGGCCCACCATGTTTTGATTCACATCAACGGTACTAATAAGTTCTTAATAAGCAGCTAGATACGCGCATATATAAAATGGGAAATTAAACATATATTTTTTGTGCTACCTTGGTGCGACTTTCTGCAATTTGGCTTTTCCCAAAATCCGGAGACATTTTCTCACGATCATAGTACTCCAACCCAATTGTAACAGATTTAATTGAGCAAATGTGTAAGATCCTTGTTTCTACTGGTGGTTTCAAGGGTTGTTGGGTAAGCCATGCTATTTCTGAATCAGAAAATTTGATTAAACCTATTGCATCTGAAGGTGTAGAAGAAGACTACTTCAGAAAAACTATGAAATTAAGTGAAACAAAACTTTGTTCAAGAATATGGGTTTTCCAATTTACTGCACCATCTGAGCTGTTGTAAATCTCATGATTTTGCTTCGATCTTTTTTGTGGATACATCGACCAAATCGCGTGAAGTTTATTGGGTATATACGGGTCATTGAGAAATGACCCGTATATAAGATGACATGATATATTGTCAAGTGATCGGTTAGCAGAAAGCTCCGATTGCCGAAAGGGTAGTGCTCTCGTTTAATGCCTGATTACTCCCAAAAGCATCCGTCATAATCCGAGAAAATAATCCGCGATCAGTATTCTGGCTATTCGTCCTACTCATTTGCTGATTTATTTGGAGTATCTTAAGAGCGGCGTGCAAGCAATTGAATATCGTATAGAGCGTGCAGGCTACGACGGCTGCAATGATAAAGGGCTGTACTGCGAGGCCTAATGCCCAAGCGCCTACAGGCAGGGTGAATGCAAGCAATGCTAAATCAAGCGCCGCTACTAATGCACGGTGTGTGAGTCATTGAAGTATCCATAATGATGCATGAGTAATCTCAACGCTACTGCTGGACAATACATAGCCAAACCACCCGCGAACCCTGCAGCGGCAACAGTTCCTAACGTACTTACTGTTGCTGTGGCACCTAGAGACAGGGCACTCGCGGAAAAAAAGCCCATGGCGCCAAAAGTGGCTCCTGTTGTACCAGAACTTATAAAACCCTTACCACCTAGTGACATACTATTCTCCCAAAAAGAGTAAAAAAAACGCATTATAACCATGTTGAATTTGTAAGTCACTGGAATATTAAAAAAACCAAGATCTTCAAGTAAAATGGATAGATACGTTTGTAACAAGATAGGTCATTTTGCAAGTTTTTCTTTGGTATTCATTTTACGTAACGCACTTAATTTTTCAGATATCTTGATTTCTAAACCACGTGCAACAGGTTGATACCACTGGGGATCGTCCATGTCATTTGGAAAGTACTGTACGCCTGCTGCAAATGCGTTGGGTTCATTGTGTGCATATCGATAGTCCTTTCCATGGCCTAACTCCGTCATTAAATCAGTGGGAGCATTGCGCAAATGGATAGGGACTTCTCGTGATTTATCTCGACTTACAAATGCTTTTGCTTGATTGTAGGCGAGATATCCGGCATTGCTTTTGGGGGCTACGGCTAGATAAATCACGGCCTGAGCTAGCTAATTCCCCCTCTGGGGAACCTAGCCTGTCATACGTTTGAGCTGCATCATTCACGACTTGTAATGCTCGAGGATCAGCCAAACCAATGTCTTCCCAAGCCATTCTTACTATACGCCTAACCAGGTATTTAGGCTCTGCGCCACCATCTAACATCCGACACAACCAGTATAAAGCTGCATCTGGATTGGAGCCACGCACTGATTTGTGTAATGCAGAAATTTGATCGTAAAAATAATCCCCTGATTTATCAAAACGGCGTGCATTCTTGCCTATTATTTGAAGAATATCTTGGCTTGAAAATGTATAAACCTGTTGTTGGGTCGCAAAACCATCGATTTGTTCCAATATATTGAGTAAGCGTCTAGCATCCCCATCTGCATAACTAATCAATAATTCAGTCGCTGCAGCATCAAACTCAAGATGCGCAATCTCTTTTTGTTGTGCACGTTGTAATAATTTTTTTAGATCAGCGTCGGAGAGTGATTGTAAAACATGTACTTGTGTTCGCGATAGTAACGCATTATTAATTTCAAAAGAGGGGTTTTCTGTCGTTGCGCCAATGAGTGTCATCAACCCTGATTCGGTATATGGTAATAATGCATCTTGCTGTGCTTTATTAAAGCGATGGATTTCATCAATAAATAAAATGGTCCTAATTTGAAGTGCTTGATGTTTTTGGGCTAAATCCATCGCTGCACGAATATCTTTGACCCCGGAAAATGTGGCAGATAATGCTATCCATTCATAATCGAATGCTTTGGCTGTGAGACGTGCGAGCGTTGTTTTCCCAACACCAGGAGGGCCCCATAAAATCATGGAATGCAATTTACCGGTATCAAAGGCAATTTTTAACGGCTTTCCCGGTCCTAATAAATGCGCTTGTCCAATCATTTCAGACAAACACTTAGGTCTTAATAATTCGGCAAGTGGCATTGAGGTTACTGTGCAACGCTCAGTCATTTTTTTCTTTGAGAAAATAAGTTAAATAAAGCCGGTATTCTAACAGGTTTTACCAGTTCAGTCTTTTTCAAAATGCAGCAATATTTCTGATCTATTTACACTGGACTTTGGCCTTTTCTGAAAAAAGGCTAATAACGA
>CAISKC010000007.1 GCA_903885895.1 uncultured Legionella sp. | reverse complement strand
TATGGATGAATTTAATGAATGGTTAATAGAAAACGAACAAGCCAAAACAAATGTGATTGAAATAACCAAAATGGCTAATTAAATAACTAACTCGATGGGCCGGATAAATGGGAATTTACAGCAAAATTTGGACTTGACCAAAATTGGAAAGGATTTCTATCCAACAAACATTAACACGGGTTTCTTTTTTTCATGATCAATGCGTCCTACAAAAGAGACGAATTTACACGGTATTACATTCAATAAAGGCGCCTACTCATTTTAATAAAGAAACCTTAGCTAGCTCAGAATGTGATACGAAGTCTATTCTAAACACATTTCTAATAGAACGATGCCTAGATAGACAAGCGAAGCTTTCAATGTAGGGTCTGTTGACGATTCAGATGGCTACCCTACGTCCCGCGGCTTGTTTGTGGGATCTAGTACGATCTTTATCAATGCAATAAGTTTTTGCATGATTCAAACTTAAGTGTTGGCACGCGAACGCGCTAGATATTGATGATGTAATGCTAACACGGCCTGCTCTAATTCTGTGAGGCTACCATGGTTGATCAGGATATCATCTGCTAAATTTCGATAGATAGCGGCGCTGGCTTGTGTTTCTAGAATGGTTTTGGCTTGCACCGCAGTTTGTTGGTCGCGTTGCATGACACGTTGTATTTGGATTGCGGGATCGGTTTGAATGACGAGGACGCGATCCAAATGAGGATAATCTTTTTTATCGAATACCAAAGGAATTTCAATCATATAATATAATTTGGTTGGTATCTCAAGATGCTCTATTATGGTTTGGCGAATGAGGGGATGTAACAATTGTTCTAGCCAGACGCGCTCGAGAGGGTGTTTGAAAATATAGTCGCGTAATAGTCGCCGGTGAAGTTGACCGTCGGTATCTAAAAACGCTGGACCAAAATGTGCAATGATTTTGGCTAAGGCGGGCTGATCTTTGGCGGTGAGCTGTTTTGCAATGTGGTCTGCATCGATCAGCGCTACGCCTAATTGTGCGAACAACGCTGCAACAGTTGATTTACCACTTGCTATCGATCCTGTTAAGCCTACGCAGTACATGGTGTTAATTCCTGTATTGTTGCGTTAATAGCGTGTTCGGTTATGGCAGATAATTCATCAATGGTTTCTCTTGTGGTATTCAGAGGTGGAAACCAATACAGTGTTGGGCCTATGGGACGAAGTAAGGCCCCTGAGGCTTGAGCTGCTTTGGCTAATACACGTGAGAATTGAGCGCTATTGGGACCTTGATAATCTGCTGCAACGATTGCCCCTATCGTCCGTAGATTCGTAAAGTGACCAGATGGTTTGATAACCGCTTTAAAGTTACCATACATATAATCGCCTAATGTTTGCGCTTGCTGCGGGATGTTTTCGCTTTGCATAGTTTGAATCGTGGCCAATGCTGCAGCGATGGCCAAAGCATTCCCACTGTAGGTATGCGAATGAATAAAGCAACGTTTGAGATCTTGTTCATGATAAAACAAATCATAAATCGCATGATCGATTAGCACGCAGCTCATAGGTATGGTGCCGGATGTTAATCCTTTGGAGAGACAAATCATGTCTGGATCAATAGCAGCATACTGACTTGCAAACCATTTGCCAGTTCGGCCCATGCCAGTCATGATTTCATCGGCGATGAGATAAATATCATTTTTTTTAGCAAAAGCAGCTAGCTTGGCCAGAAAATCAGCGCTATAGGGACGTAAACCATTGGCCCCTTGTATGATGGGTTCGACGATCAAGGCGCAGACTTGTGATTTGACACGTTCTAGTTGTGGCAGCACGGTAGACCAATGGTCTTGCGCATCTATCCATAGCGGATCTTGGCTATTCTGTACATACGGGATAGGATCGATAAAATGACAGGTTATTCCTAAGCCTTCCCAAGCATGTTTATAAATCTCTATATCACTCACGCTTAATGCGCCAAGCGTTTCACCATGATAGGCATGTCGCAGCGCGAGCACTTGATTGCGTTGGGGTTGGCCTTTTAAAGCAGTGGCTTGAATTGCTAGTTTTAAAGCGATTTCTACAGCACAAGCGCCATCACTGGCGAAAAATATATGTTGTTTGTGACTGAGTGCAGCCAATTCTTCTGCGAGGGTCACCAGATTAGGATGTGTGGTACCTGCTGGCATGACATGTTCAAAACAATCCATTTGAGCACGAATAGCAGCAAGAATGGCTGGATGGCCATGTCCCAGTGATTTGCACCACCAACTGGATATTGCGTCGATCAGCTTTCCTTGGTTGGTTTCGATGTATGAACCTTGTGCTCGCGTGACAACCAGTGGGGGAAATTTTTCGAAATTTTTCATAATAGACAGGGGATGCCATACATGATTGAGGTTTCTGGCAATTAAAGTATCAAAATTCATTACTGATTTTCTCTGGTACTGTTGACAAAAAGAGTAAGAACTCTATCATGTTTAGGTTTTAATATACAGGTGTATGGCATGACTTCATCTCCACGTTGGTCCGTTGCGCAAGCGACCGAAATTTATACTTTACCGTTTCCTGAATTGCTTTATCAGGCGCAGACCGTGCATCGAGCGCATCATGATCCTGAAAGTATTCAATTGGCTCAGTTATTAAGCATAAAAACGGGTGCGTGTCCCGAGGACTGTGGTTATTGCGCGCAAAGTGGGCACCATACCACACATGTTGAAAAAGAGACCTTGATGTGTGTCGAAGATGTCTTGGCCAAGGCGCAAGAAGCGAAAGCCAGCGGTGCGACCCGTTTTTGTATGGGGGGTGCATGGCGCAGCCCGCCAGAAAAAGCGATGCCGGCTTTGGCGAACATGATTCGTTCGGTGAAAGATTTAGGGTTGGAAACTTGTATGACATTGGGAATGTTGTCACAAGAACAAGCTGACACGTTGAAAGAAGCTGGCTTGGATTATTACAATCATAATATTGATACATCCCCCAGTTATTATGAAAAAGTGATTACCACACGCACTTTTGATGATCGTTTGCAAACGTTAGAGCGAGTGCGCCAATCTGGGATGTCTGTATGCTGCGGGGGCATTCTGGGGTTGGGGGAGACGCGCGAAGATCGTATTGAGTTTTTATTAACTTTGGCAAATTTAGACATACCACCAGAAAGTGTACCGATTAATCGTTTGATTCCTGTTGCGGGTACGCCATTGGCGAAAGCTGAGCCGGTGGAGGGCATTGAACTGGTACGTACCGTGGCAACTGCGCGTATTTTGATGCCGCAATCCGTGGTACGTTTGGCGGCTGGGCGTACAGAAATGAGTGATGAGCTCCACGCGCTGTGTTTTTTAGCGGGTGCTAATTCTATTTTCATTGGTGATAAATTATTGACGGAAGCTAATCCGCAGATGGCTAAAGATGGCAATTTGTTTGCCAAACTGGGTGTTAGGGCTTGTGTTGCCTGAGGCGGATGAGTATTGGATGCGATATGCTCTAACTTTGGCGCAGCAAGCATGGGATGCGGGTGAAGTGCCAGTTGGGGCTGTTTTGGTTGATGCAAATCAACAGATATTAGGTTGTGGGTACAACCAAGTGATTCAACGCCATGATCCTTGCGCGCATGCTGAATTAATTGCTTTGCAAACAGCAGGAGCTGCGTTGGGTAATTATCGGTTGAACCAAACAACTCTGTATGTGACGCTGGAGCCGTGCTGTATGTGTGCAGGTGCGATGGTGCATGCACGTTTACAGCGTTTGGTCTTCGGTGCTTATGATCCCAAAACGGGCGCCGCAGGTTCGGTCTTTGATTTACTATCTGGTGATACATTGAATCATCGTGTGATGGTAGAAGGGGGCTGTTTGGCAGAACCTTGCGGGCAATTATTAAAAGATTTTTTTAAAGATAGGCGTTAGATAGGTTCTTTGGTACTAGAGCGTGTTGACAATTCATCTCAAAAAGCCTTACGCCCGGCGTTGTTGTATAAAATTTATTTTACCATTTGTCCTGACATTCTGTTCACATGTCTTCACCGCGTACTGATGTATCCCCTCATAATTTTTTGATAGAAAATCGATGTAAATGTAGGGTGGACAAAGCGCAGCGTGTCCACCAGTTCGAAGAAATATTTTAAAACTCTGCTTCATTGGTGATTATTTCTTCGAACTGGTGG
>CAISKC010000006.1 GCA_903885895.1 uncultured Legionella sp. | reverse complement strand
TGCAGAGTATTCCCTATGACATCTTTTCGTTGCTCTCTGCAGTTTGGAACAATAACGATGTGATTCTGATGCTTGGTGTGTCAGGTTCAGTTGCGTTACCGTTGGTTAGACTCTTCACGTCTGCACGGATCATCACAAATATCGATGGTATTGAGTGGCGGAGGGATAAGTGGCAAGGTTTTTCTAAACGTTTCTTGAAATTCTCAGAAAAGTTGGCAGTATTTTTCTCCCATGAGGTGATAGCAGACAACGAGGCAATTGCGGATTACGTAAAACAGACTTATGGGATAAGCGCTCGGGTCATCGCCTATGGTGGTGATCACGCTTTAGCCGCAGATGCGGTAGAGTTTGGAGAATACGCTTTACCACCAAAATATGCCTTTTCTGTTTGTAGAATAGAGCCAGAAAATAACGTACATTTGGTGCTCGAAGCATTCTCAAAATTAAAAGCTCCCTTGGTAATTGTGGGTAATTGGAATAACAGTGAATATGGGAAGCATCTGAGAAAGCTATACGTGTTGCATAAATATTTTTACTTGCTTGATCCAATTTACGATTTGGGTAAGCTGAAAACATTACGATCCAATGCTTGCATATACGTGCATAGCCATTCTGCTGGTGGCACAAATCCATCGTTAGTTGAGGCGATGCATTTTGGTAAACCTATATTTGCATTTGATTGTGACTTTAATCGCCACACAACAGAATCGAAAGCATTTTTTTTTAAGAATAGCGAAGATTTAAGATATTTGGTTCATAACCTCGAAAAATCCGAGTCTGAAAGTGTAGGGCGCAATATGCTTGAAATAGCCCAAAGACGTTTCACTTGGCATATCGTTGCAAAACAATACTTCGCTTTCCTAGATTCTAAATTACCCACTAGTGCCGATTAGTATTAGATATGTCGATTAAGATTCTTTCTCATTTAGTTAGCGACTTTCATTCCTGATTGACGACTATTACTAAGCATTGTCATCAATAGTTTTATATTTAGTTTGCAAGAATTATAGTTTATATTTTTTTAGGATTAAACAAATATGTTGGATAAGTTTCAATCCATTCCCACTCTGTTAAATAGGCTCTGGGTACACATTGATCCGCGACGTAAGCGTCAGTTGTTACTCTTACTTGTTTTAATGGTACTTAGCTCTTTTGCAGAAGTCATAAGCATTGGCGCAGTCCTCCCTTTTCTTGCTGTGCTTGCTGCTCCAAGTCAAGTTCTTGAATACTCATCAATTCAGCCATTGATTAAGGTGTTTGCTATTACATCCGCAGATCAGTTTTTATTAGCGGTAACTATAATGTTTAGTGCGGCTGTAGTTATGGCAGGCATAATGAGAATTGTACTGCTGAAACTTAGTATCAGAATATCATTTTCTGCAGGTGCTGACCTTAGTGCGAATATCTATAAAAGGACGCTATATCAGCCTTATCTAGTTCATTTGTCGCGTAATAGCAGTAAAATAATTAACGGTATATCAGTAAATTCCAGCTTGGTTATTGCTCATGTTATTACACCAGTATTGACTTTAATAAGCTCGTCTTTAATGATAGGTGTAATCTTAACTGCCTTATTAATCTATGATCCTTTTGTGGCATGTATTCTCTTTGGTGGATTATCTGTGCTGTATGGACTTATTATGGTTATTTCACGAAAAAGCCTAATTTTTTACAGTGAACGCATATCAATTGAATCGGTGAGAGTTATTAAGTCATTGCAAGAAGGTTTGGGTGGTGTTCGTGATGTATTGCTAGATGGCAGTCAAAAAACTTACACCGATATATACAATCAGGCAGATGAAACCTACCGTAGTGCCCAAGGAAATATTCAATTTATAGGGCAAAGCCCACGCTATGTATTTGAGGCATTAGGCATATTACTTATTACTATATTTGCATACATACTGGCAAAGAGCTCGTCGGGAGTGACTAATGCAATTCCAATATTAGGTGCATTTGCGCTTGGCGCACAAAGATTGCTACCCGTTATACAGCAAGCTTATAACTCATGGTCTGCCATTTTAGGTTGTAAATTAACTTTGCAAGAAACCCTATCCCTACTAGATCAACCATTACCTGAAAACTTTGATAAGCCAGTGATTGAACCTGTCGCATTTAACAACGTTATTAGATTGAGAAATTTATCATTCAGCTACACCCTTAATGGTAAATGGACACTTAACAATATTAATCTTAATATTGTTAAAGGTAGTCGAGTTGGAATTATTGGCCAGACTGGCAGTGGGAAAAGCACTTTGGTTGATCTGTTAATGGGTCTGTTGCAGCCAACGAAAGGCTTATTTACGGTTGATGAGCTGGAAGTAAATGCTGGTAATAGTCGAAATTGGCAAGCGCATATTGCTCATGTCCCACAGGCTATTTATCTTTCTGATAGCAGCATTGCAGAAAATATTGCATTTGGTGTGCCCAAAAACAAAATCGACACTCAGCGCGTTAGAATGGTTGCAGAGCAGGCTAAAATTTCAGAAAGCATTGAAAGCTGGCCTATGAAATACAAAACCTTAGTAGGTGAACGTGGCGTTAGATTATCTGGTGGGCAAAGGCAGCGTATCGGTATAGCGCGCGCACTCTATAAGCAGGCTGACGTTATAATTTTTGATGAGGCCACCAATGCGCTAGACAATGACACCGAGCAAGCTGTTATGAGCGCAATTGATGGGTTAAATAAGGAACTTACAATTATTATTGTTGCTCATCGCCTTAGTACATTAAGTAACTGCAATCAAATTATAGAGTTAAGTGAGGGTGAAATAATTCAAATCGGTTCATATGATGAAATTGTAAGCCCATCTATTGATTTTAAGATTACCTAAGTCGCCAGTCGTGCAAGTTATTTTTAATAATTGCTTTATCTTATAAAAAAGATGATATGAATGAGTTAGTAAGTATTGTAATGGCAACTTACAATGGCGAGAAATTCATTAGGTTGCAGATTGAAAGTATTTTAAATCAAAGTCATTCTAGACTTGAGGTTGTAGTTGTGGACGATGCATCGTCAGATAGTACTCTTGCAATTCTTAAAGAGTACGCGGACGCGGATGACAGAGTTTCAATTTACCCGAATGATAAAAATATTGGATTTGTTGCAAATTTCGAACGTGGAATAATGTTGGCTAAAGGCGATTATATTGCTTTGTCTGATCAGGACGATATTTTTGATGAAAATAAAATTGAAACCTTAATAAATACATTGAAAGCATCGCATGGGTGTGATTTAGTTTGCTCAGACCTTAGGTTGATCGATGATGAAGGTCATGTTGTTGCTAATTCAATGTGGAGGTCTGCGCGAATAGGTCCTTATAAACGGCGTTATGATTTCCGGCGGCTTGTTTACGAGAACTTTGCAACAGGTTGTTCTATGATGATGACACGCAGACTTTGTGACCGATCACTGCCTTTTCCTGTTGAATGTTTAGTTCATGATTGGTGGATTGCAGTTGTTGCAGCCAGCAAAAATTCTGGTGGAATTTGCTTTGTAAATGAACCTTTAGTTAGTTATCGGCAACATGGTGGCAATGTGCTTGGAGTTAAAGTAAGGGAGTCTAAACTCATTGAAATTA
>CAISKC010000005.1 GCA_903885895.1 uncultured Legionella sp. | reverse complement strand
TTCACCAATCATAATATCCAGCTTATAATCCTCCATAGCTGGATATAAAATCTCTTCAATAACGGGGCTCAAACGATGAATTTCATCAATAAACAAAACGTCGTTTTCTTGCAAATTAGTTAAAATCGCCGCAATATCACCCGCGCGCTCCATCACTGGGCCGGACGTTTGACGTAAATTGACCCCCATTTCATGGGCAACAATATTCGCAAGCGTCGTTTTTCCCAACCCTGGTGGCCCAAAAATCAAAACATGATCTAAAGCCTCTTTACGTTTGCATGCCGCATCAATGAAAATCCGCATCTGTTGACACACATCTTCTTGACCAATATATTCAGATAAACTCAGCGGACGAATGGCGCGATCGAACACATCCTCAGCAACATGGGCTTCCAAACTCACCAAACGATCACTTTCTATCATGTTTCATCCTAATCACTATAATACATTTCAAATTCTAACGGATGAACCAAATGGCGGAGTTTCATGATGTCTTCATAGCGTAATTCAATGCAACTTTGCAGGAAATCATGCGAAAACACATCACCTTCCATCAAAAACTCATGATCTTGTTCCAAATGTTTGATCGCCTCTTCTAATGAGCCAGCAATCGTTGGAATATCCTTCAACATTTCGCGAGGGAGCTCATACAAATCTCGGTCAATGGCTTCGCCAGGATGTATTTGTTTTTTAATGCCATCTAAACCCGCTAGTAACATTGCAGAAAAAGCCAAGTAAGGATTAGCCAATGAATCCGGGAAGCGCACTTCGATTCTTCTACCTTTTGGATTACCAACAAAAGGTATACGAATAGCTGCTGACCGATTACGAGCTGAATAAGCCAATAAGACAGGCGCTTCAAATCCTGGCACCAAACGTTTGTAACTATTGACCCCTGGATTAGTAAACACATTCAAGGCACGTGCGTGATGAATAATACCACCAATATAATACAATGCTGTTTTAGATAATCCGGCGTATTCATCTCCCGCAAATAAATTCACACCATCTTTCATCAAGGATTGATGACAATGCATACCACTCCCATTGTCCCCTACCAATGGCTTAGGCATGAACGTGGCCGTTTTGCCATGATTATGCGCAACATTCTGTACCACATATTTTAAAATTTGCATTTCATCCGCTTTAAGCATCAATGAATTATAGCGAGTAGCCACTTCACATTGATTGGCAGTCGCTACTTCATGATGATGCGCTTCCACTTGAATACCATATGCTTCCAAAATCGTACTAATATTTGCTCGGATATCTTGCGAAGAATCGACTGGTGGCACAGGAAAATACCCACCTTTTACCGCAGGTCGATGTCCAATATTACCGCCTTCAACCGTTTTGCCAGAATTCCAACTCCCTTCTTCGGAATTGATTTCAAAAAAGGCACTATTAATCTCTGTTTGCCAACGCACATCATCAAAAATAAAAAACTCAGGCTCAGGGCCAAAAAAAGCCGTATCTGCTATGCCAGAAGCTTGCAAATACGCTTCTGCACGTTGGGCCAAAGCGCGCGGACAGCGATCATAATTCTTTCCAGTGCTTGGATCTTGTACATTGCAACGAATCACCACAGTTGGATCTTGATAAAAAGGATCTAAAACTGCCGTGCTCAAATCAGGCATCAATGCCAAATCTGATTGGTGAATATGCTGCCAACCTTTCATAGAAGAACCATCAAACATTTTACCGAATTCGATGAAATCGTCATCGATACAGGAAGCATGAATCGTAATATGCTGCTCTTTTCCACGGGTATCCGTGAAACGTAAATCAACAAATTTTGCTTCACATTTTTGCAACATTGCTAATACATCTTTTTTGCTCATCATCCCACTCCTTTCCGCCCACAGAGATGGTAACTGAGTGACTAATTCATTTCAATAGAATACACTAGGTTTATATTTTACATTGAGATATATGCGACATGGGCGCGTTTCAGTATCAAGCTTTAAAAAAAACGGGCAACCCAAGCAAAGGGGTGATCGAAGCCGACTCAGAACGACATGCCCGGCAATTATTGCGTGAACAAGGCTTAATTCCCATCTCGATCCAAGCTTATAAAAAATCGACTCAAACCAAACAAAAAGATAAATTAAACGCTGCAAATTTGGCGCTTTTTACGCGGCAATTAGCCACGCTGCTTGCGGCAGGCATTCCAATTGATGAGGCTTTACGTGGTGTTGCGGATCAATCAGAAATAGAAAGCACGCATCGACTCATCATTGGTGTACGTGCAAAAGTCTTGGAAGGTTATGGCTTAGCGCAAGCCATGGGGGAATACCCACATGCTTTTCCAGAATTATACCGCGCCACCTTGGCAGCAGGAGAACACACCGGCCGCCTTGATTTGGTCCTTGAAAAATTAGCGGACTATACTGAAAACCAGCAAACTATCCGCCAAAAAATTCAACAAGCTTTGATTTACCCGTGCATCATGATTGTGATTTCCATCTCTATCATTGGCTTTCTACTCGCTTACGTTGTACCGGATATTGTTGGCGTCTTTGCCAATTCCGGACAAAAACTACCAAGTTTGACCATTGTCCTGATCGCAATAAGCAATGTGATCAAACATGATGGCATTTATGTATTATTAGGACTTGTCATCTTTGGGTTCGGTTTCAAACACAGTTTAAAAAACCCCAAAACCTTATGGAAATGGCATCAGCTTGTTTTAAAAATGCCACTAGTTGGTTTTGTGGTCAAAACAGTCAATGTTGCACGCTATATTCATACCTTTGGAATTTTGTTTTCAGCAGGAGGCAGTGTTTTAGAAACTATGCGGGTGGCAGCCAGCCTTGTCAACAACAGCGTAATGAGGCATGCTTTTGATCAAGCAACAACCGATGTCAAAGAAGGTACTGCCATCCACGTTGCTTTAAAAAAAACCAGTTTTTTGCGGCCGATGGCTTTACATTTGATCGCCAGTGGTGAAAAAAGCGGTCAACTAGCCCTGATGATGGAACGCGCGGCCAATCATTTAGATAATGAAGTCAAGCGCCTTATTGACACCGCATTAACCTTGTTGGAACCTATGATCATA
>CAISKC010000004.1 GCA_903885895.1 uncultured Legionella sp. | reverse complement strand
TTAACAATACGACTACGACTTGTTGCTCATGACCAATCAACTCAAAATGAGTCTCTTGACAACTCATCTGCAGCAACCCTAGAGCCCGCTGACGATTCATCCTTCGTCACCAATTTTCATGGCTAAAATAACCTGATTACCAGGTTGATCAACGTCAGTATAGACCCGAATTCCCTATACTGCGCGCGGTATCAACAACGTAGCAGCAACAGCCTCTTTGACTTGACGCTGTGCACCTTCCCTATAAGTAAAGAGCCCAACTGCCGCCATGGCAACACCAACGCCGATGGACGCAACGACCGGAACAAGCCAGCCATTTCCAAGCAAGAGCAAGACCACTACCGACACCGCAACCGCGGCGATGCCAATGACAGCTGCAAAACCTCCCAAAACTTGTAACGAAATGCCAGAAAATGCGTTCTCCGCAGCGCTGCACTGCAAATTGGTCGCACTCACCACCCTTCTCAAATGCACCGTCTCTTCAGTCAAATCTGTATATAATTGAGTAGTTCTTTCTAGCAACGCCCTCTGTTCATTTTCTGTATTCGTATGTTGTGAAACCGAGGATTGTAAGCGAGCTATTGTCGCTTCAAATTGCAGTTTTAACGCGTCGCTACGCTCAGCATTTTGTCTAATAACAAGTCTCTGTTTCTCACTCTCATTACTGGCCTCTTGCAACCGCATATCTCTGATTGATAGCTGGTCTATTGCCTTATCCAATGCTTCTTGTATCCGCTGCATCTCTATCGACAAGGCAAACATTCCAACATCTTTTTCACGGATTATTGCAGACAATTGTTGATTTTCAACTGCCAATCGCCCATCTAATCCTTGCATAAAGCGCCCTACTTTCTCTGCAAAGCTTGCTTCCTCAGCACTGCGTGGTCGCGGAATGGGCTTGCCAGTTTTCATCATGGCTTTTGCACAATACAACTCCACTCCTTCCGCATAATATAGAAGCCTCTGCACTTGTTTTTCAAATTCGTGCTGTGTTTTTACATCGGGATAAGCAAAACAAGCGACAACACGCGCTAAACTTTTAGAAAAATTCAAAAACTGCTCATGCTTATTAAACGCAATTTGATACTCGTCGAACTCAGACCTCTCTTCGCGAAAAGGATCATCCAAAGCAAACACTAAATCACTCAGATCAGCAAATTGTGACTTCACCTGCGCATCAATCCCCTGATTAACTTCCTCTAATAAACGTTTATAAAGATCGTTCTTAAATTGTGCTAATTGATCTTGTTCTACCCCATCCGAAGAACACAAAAGTTTTACCTGATTCAAAGCCCCCACAATCGCGCGCTCACGCTCGGCAGTGAGGTCATTGCGCAAATAGGTTTCAATCAAAGATGTTACAATTGAGATAACCCCATTATGAATATTGCCAGTGACGATTTTTATCGCATTATCTGCTTTCAACCGAGTGGCAGCAGTATCTCCGTCGATCCCACAAAATACATCTGTAAACGAAACAAGATAATCCTCTGGATATTCCGTTTCATCTTGTAAATCTAAAGAAAGGCCGACACAAAGCATCGCCTCCTCTTCATTAATAACCCCTTCTCTCTTAAATGGAATAATGGAGCCTAAGCGTGTGACGGTGTCCAAACAATCGTGGTAATATAATTTTCTATCATCATCCACTTTCTTCCATACACGGCTTCCCATATCTTCCTGGCCTGAAGCGTAAAATGTTTTGTTAAATGCCTCATAAAACTCTCTAAATTTCCGCATTTGAGCATAATGGGCCAGTTTAAAATCTCTTTTCTCTCTGAAATTGGACATATGATACTTGTTAAAATACGGCATTAGAAAAAAACCGGATGTATCCTGCTTAAATTGAATGCCTTTTGTACTCAAAAAATCATAGAGTTGTGCCATTGTAACAATTTGACAATCTCGAGTTTTATCAGCATCTTTCTTAGATCCTGGCGTATGTCTCTGATCCAATGGATTACCGGACGCTGTGCCATGATGACCCAACATATTCAATAATTTATACTTCGTCACTTTGGGATCAACCACTTTCGGCACAATACCTCTAAATCCAATGGAGGTTTCATTTTCCAAAATGATTTGTCGATAATCTTTGACAATCGGTGGTATCTTGTAATGACGCACATCTTTCCAAGCCCAGCCCAGCGCGCCAGCATATGTTTCATGCTCCACGCCAGGTACTGGATCCAGCGCAAACAAATTGATTTGAAGCGCGCTTTCTCCTTCGCGTTTAAATCCATTTGCAACACGGTCAAGCGTAATATCCTCTCGTTCTTTTAAAGGATGGAGCAGTGTTTCTAAATGGCCTTTAGTTTTTGGGCAGGGTGAATCACAAAAAATGTCAATGAGTTCAGCCTTCGTTGGCATTTCAGCACGAGCTTTTAGCACGTCCTGTATACGTTGTAATTCATGTGCCACAACAATACATTCTACAGCACCGCGACTATGCCCAATCAAATTTAATTGATGTTCTCCATCCTGTATGGCAGATAATAAGGCATAAACGCCACGCGCCATTTTATCATAGACATCGGTCCCAGAGGTGACAGGCCCTTCAATCACAATCACGCCTGGGCGAAGATAAGGTGCAGGTACATCAGGCAAGCTAACAAAAGCTTCGCCTACTCCAGCAAGTTTCGTCGCAGGGTCAACACAGGTAGAAATAAAGCTCAAGGTTTCACTCACGGGAATACCTTGATCGATCTCACCAGGTGAAAACAAGGTGTCTGTTCCCAATAAATTCAGAAGAAATGCCATAATCCAAAGACTCTAAAATTGCTTTTGTGTCCGATTTTAATCCACATAGTTCTGATTGTACAGTGTTAATGCTTAAAAAATGTCTACACTAGGAATAAACAAACTGCTGACACAAAGATTTGGTACCTAAAATTAGATTTTGTTCTTATGACATAAGCAAAAAACCATCGCCGATCACTATACAAGTTCGTTGAACTACGATACGCTTTAAATTTGGCTCTTAGCTATCTTTTAAACTTCAGGCTTAACAACTAGGGGAACACCATGACAAAAACAGAATTAATTGCTGAAATCAGCAGAAGATCGGAATTAACAAAAAAAGATTCGGAACTTGCTTTAAATTCCTTAATAAGCGCCATTACCGATACGCTAGCCAAAGGTGACTCTGTTGTAATACCTGGCTTTATAAGTATCTCTGTAAAAAAACGAGCAGCACGCGAAGGTCGTAATCCTAGCACAGGCGCAGCTTTGAAAATCGCAGCTTGCAACGTCGTAAGTTTCAAAACTGGCACAAAATTGAAAGAAGCGATTAACAAAAAATAGATAGTTCGTTCGATTTAAACCAACACTGAATTGTGCGTCATTCCTTTATTTCGTTATGCTTCATCATGACGTTGAGGAATTGACGCATATTTTATCTGCCTTTACTTTAAATTTTTTTAATTTAGAACCGTTGTCTATTATCTTTGACTGCAAAGGACAGCAGAAAATAGGTGTATGACAGCAATGAGCACCTGATCTATACCAAATGTGGACCTTTGGGATTCATGTTCCCATCATCATTCGTATTTGTGATTTTTTTCATTCTTTCTTTGTAAAGCGCAACAGGAATGCTTGCTACAATCTGCATCGCAACACCGAATAAAAGTAAATATGGCTCGGGTTCTTTATCAAGAACATATTTATTAAACAAAAAACCAGGTATCGTCTTAAACACCAGATCAGCCAGAACAAAGGTAGCCGGCACAGAAAAACTTGGATACTGATCACCCCCTAAAAGCTCATACAACGCATTGATTCCGGGCGTCTTACTCGCCTTACTCATCCAATATTTTGCCTGCGTTTCTAAGTCTTCTCTTGTCCAATTAAAGGGGTTATAAGGCATAAGTCTCTCTTTTATCTTATGTTATGAAAAGTATAGTATGTGTTATTCATCATTGCGAACTCTCCTTTCGCTCAAAAAGATCACATTTATTTCATAGTGAGATTAATTTAAAAAATAAATCATTTTTTTAGTGTGCTTGTTAAAAAAAACAATAATATGAGCCTGATTATCGGAGTCATAAAATAAATCAGTAGAGGGAAATACCTATGTTTATCACTATGTTTAAAAAGTTCGCATGTCTTGGTTATGGAAAAATGGGTAGCGCTTTAGTGGAGGGCTCTCACTTACCTATAAATCAAGTCATTGTGACCAGTCGTAGCTTATTACAAAACAAATTGGCAGGCAAAGTTTTGAGCATTCCTTATCGTATAGAAGATAATCGCACTGCCGTAGAAGATGCTGATTGCGTTATATTGGCCGTCAAACCAGCTCAACTTGAAAGTCTATGCAAAGAAATCAAAGGTAGCCTGAAACCTGACGCATTAATTCTATCCGTCATTGCAGGTAAAACAACTGAAACCATCCAAGAATATTTAGACTGCAAAACACAACCCATTGTGCGTACGATGCCAAATACTCCGGTGTCAGTAAAAAAAGGTGTGATTGGTCTCTACTCCAATCCTTTTGTTACGCCAAGTCAATCGGCGGAGGTATATAAAATTCTGAATCAAATAGGCATCGTCATCGCTGTTAGCAAGCAACAGGACTTAAATAAGATCACAGCTCTTTCTGGCTGTGGTCCTGCCTATTATTTTTTAGCTCAAAAAATGTTCGCTGAAAAAGCAGTAGAATTAGGATTTGATCCAGAAATAGCATCGACCATGGCTGCTCAGACGATGTGGGGAGCCAGTGAATTACAACAACAAAGTGGTCTATCTGCAACGGCTGAAATAGCAAGAGTTGCTTCAAAAGGTGGCGCCACAGAAAAAGCTTTGGAACATTTTGAACAGCATGGCATCAAGGAACTATATTTTGGCGCACTCGAAGCAGCCCTGCAACAAACCTATAAATTAGGTGAACCGACTGTATCGCAAATCAATATGTTTCAAGCGAATACGGAGGCTCCTAGGTCAGAAGAAAGAGCATTGGTGGATACAACTACCAATGCAAGCAAACGTCTTAACAAGTAGCCTTGATATAGCGTTGCGTATGATTTATCACAATTGTACGCTGCGCTGCATCGATCGCTAAGCATCCATCATAATGAGGCATCACTCCGTCCTCAGCACGAACGGAACGATGTCATATTTGAGAAAATATGCCTTAACTTAATGGCAGCGGATCAAAGCCACACACCCCCACACATGCCCATAAATTAATTTTTTTGAATATATACTATAATAATAGTATTAAAATTGAATTACTTGCGTGCGCATGTTAACGATAGGATCTTCTGCCTATCAAGGGGAATAACACATGAAAATGTATCTATCCAATCAGATCCATCTTGAACTCTTACAAACTCTGCAAAAAAATATTATAAAATTACCAGGAACCACCATGGACATTGATACGCAAGGTCGTGGCTTGATTCAAATTGATCTGGATCAAAATTCCCTGGAAAATCTACACCAACTTATCTATAAATTAGGTGTCAAATTAAGCTGGGACAATATATCGTTTGAAAATGAAAAGCATGGCCCAGTTGGTATTATCCAATTATCGTCAGAAGATATTGAAACACAGATCAGTGATAACAAGCATTTAAATCAAACTTTACGACAATTAAAAGAAGCAAAAAAAATAGCGCTGAAATTAGATAAGGCAAGCAATACCGTATCCATCGGCATCTTAGCAACGTGTTCACCGCAAGAATTCAACGATCTCTGTTCTGCATTAAAAGATAGTGACTTCCATTTGGAATTACTCCATTTAACCGAGTCCACTCCAAGTGTTCCAGCTAAAACAGCTTCTGAAGAAGTTCAAAAAATGTCAGCCGATAGAACAAGTCCTCAAGCTAGCTCGTTGGGAGATACGATTACTTCTTTTGCAGAATTAGCGCGAGAGATTAAAATCCTCAAGCGTGCTGATGTCAAAGGTAAATTGGGTAGTAAATTTGCTAGCGCAACCGCAAAATCCAAAAAACCACAAATCGCACAAACGACTGGCGAGCTGGCAACGCCGGAGCAAATAAGCGTACTAAAAAATATTTTTGAGAATGCAGGCTTATTAGTTCTCAAAGATGCTCAGTATACAGCAACAGATATGGCCTTAGTAAAAGCCTCTGTCGTCGACCAAGTGGTTGGAACGCTTATCGATCAAAACCTGTCCAATTTAGCTTTTACCGATGAGCTTATAATCAGTAAATTTTTATATAAAAAAATTCAAAATAAAATAGCCCATTTTACTCAAGTTCATGCTCTCTATGATACACGAACCAACGTAGGATCCTTTATTGATCAATTTATTCAATATACGGAAGAAAACAAAGTAAATTTGGCCAATCTAACTTACTCTGCTAATTATCCATTTGAACGCGAGGTATTCGATCGTATTTTAGATCAAGGTTTAACCACAGCAGATAAAATCAATATGATTTGCTTTAATATATTAGGGATTGACGGTTTGCCCTCTAATATTAATACCGCCTATTTCATGCAGGCCAATAAGAATAAACAAACATTTTTGACAACCTTATCCACAGAGTTAAAAGCAAAAGGTTATGATCTCCAACAATTAGCAAATGATAGCGCGGTGTTACAAGCAGCCGGTCTCAAATTAGATGTGGCATTATTAAATGAATTGCCTACTACCGGTATGGCCGTTCCACCACCACCTCCTCCACCCAGACGACCCAATCCAATGCTGGATCAAATTTCTGCACGCAAACTCAGTGCTGAAGAAACGACAACAGATACGGCAGATGCACCTCCCATCCGAGCAGTTAATCCTATGCTAGCGCAAATTGCAGCGCACAAACCCAGTACTACAGAAGCCGCAACAGATACCTCAGATGCGCCTCCCATCCGGGCAATTAATCCCATGCTAGCGCAAATTGCAACGCGCAAACAAAGTGCTGCAGAAGCTGAAACTGATACGTCAGATACCCCACCCATCCGAGCAGTTAATCCCATGCTAGCTCAAATTGCAGCTAAAAAAACACTCAAACCAGCAAGCTCTTCCGCTACTGAGAACGATACTGTCAATGTTAAACTCTCATCATCTGTGACGCCTCCACCAGTACCAGAGATGAGCCTTCGCGATAAATTACAGCAACAAATGCAACGCAAAACACCAGCAAAACCTCCAGAACCAACAAGTAGCAGTTGTAAATTCACGGTCAATACTAAAAATATTGCTTACCTTCGTTATATCGAAGCATATTTGAATGCCCATTTTGACTACGAAAAAAAATCACCTCCTGGTGAATACATCCTGAAAAACACCATACCAGCAAGCACCGGCCCAGCTGCTCTCAAACAAGCTATCGTTGATTTGGCGCAGCATCTGTCAGAACATCCAGATATCCGAGCTTTTTCTGGGTTATTCCGTTTAGATAAGTATCAACAAGCCTTTCAAAAAACTCTGTATCCAGAAGGCAATGAACCGCCTATGATGCATGTGGCCATTGCACCCATGTTTCGCAAAAAGGAAGCCCAGTTTGAAGCACTGTTAACCGAACATAACATCTTATTTTATAAAGATGGAGATGCTTATGTCATGGACCCTAACGTTTGGGATCCTGCTTTGTTATCTACTTTGAAACAACAAGGTTTTAACGCTGATTTATTTCATGTCTCCAATACCCATAAAAATCCAGTTATTAGTGCTGTCATACACCGTATTAATGAATTGCTGATACCAGATACCCAGCTGGTATTCATTCAATTACAGCTCCCTGACACACTTCAATCCCGTTTTAAAGAGGCATTTGAACACCAATTTGGCTCTGATCCGAATTGTTTTATCGATGAAAAATCATATCTCAGTATCCCCGTTAGCCATCAAAGACCTTATATTGCGATGATAAAGGCCATCGGCTCTTCACACTTACACGCCGAGTATTTCCGTAGCGACAACGCTGAGTTTCAGGAAATTAATGCACAATTAGGGTATCGATTGAAAATTTCTCTGCCGTTAGCAAAGGATAACGAGGCACTCCAAACATTTTTCTTAAGCAACCCCAAGAAAAATGCTCGCGAGATCAATGGAGACGACGTCACCTATTATGTCGACTTGTCGACATTGGCGCATATGAAAGCTGAGCTCATTAATTTAGCAGTCAAACACAATTTAGTCATTGAGTATTTTGATATAGACAACAATACCTATCAATCTATTGAAAACGCGCAAGATCCAGCGGTTAGAGGTTCGCCAGACGGCACAACAACCTCGGAGGAAGATACTGACTCAAATCAATCTTCTCCGCATTAAATAAGGTCGCCTTTGCGAGAAGCAAAGCGACAAAGCAATCCAGTGGCCTTACAAAGGTTCATCATGAACTGGTCTATAAAATACAGCTACATCTGTTCAAGTCACTGGATTGCGTCGCGTTGCTCGCAACGACGGAAGAAAAATCGGTTAATCGGACGTCTCTTTAATAAGCCCTTCTTTCAACAAATCACATTTAAGCTGTGTATACATAACAGAAAACGTTTTAGAAAACATAAAATAATTGCTTTTTGTTTTTTCTAAATGCGC
>CAISKC010000003.1 GCA_903885895.1 uncultured Legionella sp. | reverse complement strand
CGAACTGGTGGGCACGCTGCGCTTTGTCCACCCTACATTTACATCGATTTTCTATCAAAAAATTATGAGGGGATCACTCAGCCCTCATCCTGAAAAATAAGATGTTTGTGCTGCTTGTTGGTTGACAAAAAATAATCACTATGTATAATTGCCGTTTTTTTAAGGGGTGAAACATGGCTTTAGTCTATGAACATAAAAAAGCAGTGAATGGAGGCTCAATTTCTGTAATAAGCGACGCTGTGATCGATTCGTTCAATAGAGTTCAGATAAATGTGCCTATTTATAGAAATAAGTACTTAGCTCAACTAAGAGCAATTTTGGATAAATTTAAATCCGATTCGCTTTTCAATACACAACATGCTCATACAAAGGAAGCTATTGATTTATTGGAAGAAGAGCTTTCTACAGATATTAATGTTTTATTTAGCTCTGAACTAGGTCAGGCCGATATTAATTTTTTCCAAGGAAAATTCGAGTTGTCTCTTCGAAAAGTCGACCAGCAATTTCATATAGCTAAAGGAACGGATATGTTTTCGGCTATGTATCACAAGATTGTAAGACCAGCGCTAATGGCTTTAATGGGTAGTATCATTGCGGTTTTAATGAGTCCTGTCTTACCTTTTTCCGCTTCTGCAAGACATTACGTAGGCTCCTTCTTTAATTCGCATCTTCTTAATACATTAAAAAGTGGATTTTCTAATATGCGTGAAGACATTACAAAAGATGTGGTTTCTGTACGAAACCAATTGCAACAACGGTAGTAAATATTCGCGGATACGTCCTGTACAGAGGTTACTTATCTCTGTACAGGACGATTTTCAAAGTCGTCGTTGCGAGGGCGTAGCGACGAAGCAATCTAGTGGCCTTACGGATGTTAACGCCTACCGGAACGGGCTTGATAATTTCTGGCATTGTCCATACCACCACCCTGGTTACTTTGTGTTGCAGTAACTGCTTGCTCATAAGAGGTGATTTGTGTATTTAAATCATCATCGACGGGGTCAGTTTCTTCGATGTGACCCATATTGCTTTGCATATAATCTGAAGAACTAGACACAGTTGGTCGTACAAATAATGAAAGGCTCGAGACCAAATGCGCATGCGGAATCACAAATTTCCTGGGGATTTGAACACATTCTGTTTGTGAGAGGCAAAGGAAGCGCTTGGGTTCCAAAAATGGTATCAACATATTTAGGATGAGACTCATGGGTAGGCCACGTTGTTGCAGCATTTTGGCGATGAGCTCTATATAAGCGACAGAATGATCTCTACCCTGCGTTGTTTCAAGAAATCCATGCAAACCATCAGGGGTTGTTAAAGTAGCAGAGACGGCAACTTGAGTGAACGGTTTACATTTTAATAAAAAGCTATTTTTTAGTTCTGTGTATCGAGCGCTATTGGATATGTCGCTGTCATCCATTAAAAGAAAATCATTATCATCAGCAAAAGCTTTTATCACGTCACAAGAAACACCTGATCCTATCCCCATCGCAACAAAACGAGTCTGTTCTGAATTCAAATGCCATTTCTCTAACAACGTATCACGCACAAGGCTGGACGCGCCAGGATTACCAACGTAATTTAATGTTGCTGCATGGGATGCATCCGTTCCGCCATCAGATAAAAGCATGACGATAGTTTGGCATCCTATTAATTGATCTGCTTGGGCGATAGGGGGTAACATTTTAGCGACTTCATCTAAATGAGTTGAATCACGATTTACCCCAGAAAGATAAGCAGAGGATAAGCAAATATCGTTGCGCTGATTTCTAGTCAATAGTTGCGCTTTTTTCGCTTCGGTAGCAAAGCCGCCATCTGTGTGCCTGGCGGTCTGACCAAAAACCATGATATCAATATAATCGGTTGATTGGAGTTGTTCAGTCACCGCACCTACCAATTGAGATGCTGCTGATATTCTACTGTTATCGAACGTAAGGTCTCCCATACTACCACTCACATCGACAATAAAAATAACATGGAGGGGTGTATTGGATGGTACTTCTGTTGCGCATGTTTCTATCACTGCACCGATCTGTACATTACCTGTGATAGGGTTGGGTACTATGCGACCGACTCGGCTACGTAAGGTAATTTTTGTATTATTTCTAGCGATATCAGTGTAGTTAAAGGTTTCTTCTGGTTTAAATTTTGCTTTTTTCGATGAGATGTCAGCGGTTTCTTCTGCTGCTAATACTGCTACAGCGGCCTCTTCAGATGCTGCTTTCAATGGCTCTGAGACGACTGCTACAGCGGCTTCTTCAGATGCTGCTTTCAATGGCTCTGAGACGACTGTTACAGCGGCCTCTTCAGATGCTGCTAAAGGTTTTACAGTAAACTGGGACCATATGGCATCAGCATAGAATAAGCAGGATGCTGCCATTGCGTCAAAATTGCTAAAAATCTTATTGTGAAGTGATTTTTTGGGTGCTTGATAAAAAGCCGGATCTTGTAGGACTGAGCCAAATTGTTGCACGACATGTTGCAATTGGTCGTAAATAGCGGCTCTTGCCATTGAAATTGTTGGATAATCTGCTATTTCTTTTGTGAGCAAAGTATATAAGCGATCTAACTCGTTTGGAATGGCTTCTAATCGAGCATCTCTGCTAATTTGTCTGCATTGAAATTTTACGTCTGGCAGCATCCCTTCCAGATCTTTTGTTAGTTTTGCCATAGCAGCATATTGACGGTAAGCAACATGAACAACAGGGCCTGTTTGTGGCGCATCAAAATGCAGTGCACCGCGGATCCGCGCTGCTTCATAAGCGTCAAACACATCGCGTCCATCAAAACCTAATCTAAATAACAAACGAAATACTTGGTTGTGTTGGATGAGAAACAGCGTATTACCTGTTTGATTGGAACTGGAACTGGAATGATTAGAACTAGCATATTCATCAACGTTTAAATTCATATTTTGAAAAGCTACACGTAATACGTCAATTTCCTCAGCACTGGCACCCATGATGTGGATGACCATGCCTTGGTTTGTGATCTCAACACGGACAAGATCTAAACAAGTTTGAAGTAATGTCTGTTCAGTAGAAGGCTCTATAGAGGTTGGCGCTTGCTGGTCTGGTATGGCCGGCATGCTGATATCGCCTCGATTACGGCTATAGACTACTCTACTACGAGAGCTAGCGTTACTAGTAACGCCTCGTAAGCTTGTTAAAGGGATATGTTTCATTGTGGCCGCAAGTGCCATTGCAGTATATCTAGAGACACTATGTGCTATTTCTGAAAAATTAATCATGTATTTTCTCCAATATCGTGAAAGTCTTCGTGAAATCGTTAGCGGCGTCGAGTTTGGCCTGTCGATTGTGAAGATATATTTGTGAGTGGATTGTCCGAAGTATGACGGTTGAAATTTTGAAACGGATTGTCTGTGCTCACTTTTTTAGGATCTAACTTTTTAGGGTTAAGGGCAGATGTTGTGATAGGTGTTAAACGTGAATTTTGATCCAATGCGCGAGGTACTGAAAGGGTATCTACAGCAGCAATGGAAGCCGAGCTTAAAATATTGGGCTGTGCTATAGGCGTTATGAACGTTTCATTTGGGTTTAATGCTGTCATGATCGTTGCAGTGGATGATGCTATTTTGGATGGTATGAGTGTTTCTGGAATCAAAGTTGTGATAGATCTTGCTGATGTTTCTTGCAATGAAGTCGAAGAACTAGTCTGTAATATCGTTGCGCTGGTTGTTGGTACAGCGGTAGTCCGTGCAGATGCATCAACAGACGGTGTTGGTGCTGGGGTTGAACTTGGCTGAAGTAAAATAGCGGTTTGAGCATCTTGTGAGAGAGGCATCGTTCCAGAGGTCTGTGCCGGAGGATTTCTACGGCTGGGATTTCTTGAAAAAAATCCGAGTAAAGCATCGACTGTTATCGGTATCAGCATGCTTGCAGCAACGATGGCAACGGAAGCTAATAGGCTCAAGCCAGAGGTAAAAGCAATGATAGCTATGCTCATACCAACTGCAAGGGTAATCCGTAGCATACGCCGTGGATCATGATGGAAATTTGGAAAACGGATGCGTGCCCCAGGTTGTGAAAGACTGTTAGAACTATTGGTTTTTGCCATAATATCACCCTTATAATAAGGTCGAAAATTATACATGCGTTTTTAAAAAAGCACAACTATATTTTGGAGATAGGGCTGTTTTGGAAGTAAGCTAATTCTGGGTTATTATCATTTTTGTATCGGTTCTTCGTTAGGTCTGGTTGATAAGTCGACTCCCTAAGTCCTGTGGTTTGTATTTGGAGAGGCCACATGATTTTGTACGAACCGCTTTTGATGCGCTACGATTTATGAATTATGGACAAAAATAGCGAAAGTCCAGATTGACATTGTACTCATTTTCGATTAGCGTCTCAGGTCACGCTATTACGTGCATAAAAGGCTTAGATTGTGCAAGATTATAAAGAAACGCTTCATCTTCCTGTTACCGATTTTCCTATGCGAGGCAATTTAGCAGCCAATGAGCCTGCGCGTTTGCAGCAATGGAAATTGGATAAATTATACGAACAAATGTTGGCAAGCAAATCGCCGGATAAGATGTTTATCCTGCACGATGGGCCACCGTATGCCAACGGTAATATTCATTTGGGACATGCTTTAAATAAAGTCATCAAAGATATTATTATCAAATCCAAGACGCTGTCTGGTTTTCATACTCCGTATATTCCTGGTTGGGATTGTCACGGCTTGCCAATTGAATTAAAAGTAGAAAAAAAATTGGGGCATGCCTGTGACAAAGCGAATCCTTATGCGTTTCAACAAGCTTGTCGCGTCTATGCAACAGAACAAGTAGCCCTGCAAAAAGCTGATTTTCAGCGGTTAGGGATTATGGGAGATTGGGACAAACCTTATCTCACCATGGATCCTGCCATTGAAGCAGAAAATGTGCGTATTCTGGCGCAATTATTGGAAAAAGGTTATATCGTTCGAAATAACAAACCCGTGAATTGGTGTACGAGTTGCGGTTCATCGCTGGCAGAAGCGGAAGTCGAGTATGAAAACGTTACGTCCACATCTGTTTATGTGAAGTTTGCAGTGTCTGATCCTGAATCGGTGTATAAAAAGCTTCATTTGCCACAATTGACAGGTCCCTTGTCTATTTTAATTTGGACCACCACTATTTGGACACTACCTGCTAATAAAGCGGTTGCAGTGCATCCGGATATTGAATATGCCGTTGTGGAATATGGTTCCAATGCGGAAAAGCTCATTGTCGCTAGTTCCTTGGTGAGTGAGTTGATGCAGAAGAAAAATATCACGCATTATCAAGTGTTGGGTATTTGCAAAGGAGTGACGTTAGAGCTTGAGTTGGTGAAACATCCTTTTTATGCCGTGGAAGTCCCTATCATTTTAGGTGAGCATGTCACAGATGAGTCTGGCACAGGCGCGGTGCATACCGCTCCAGCACACGGCCAGGATGATTATATCGTCGGTCAAGCTTATAAACTTGAAATCACTAATTTGTTGTCTTCTGATTGTAAGTTTATCCCCGGTACGCAATACGTGGAAAATCAAACGATTACCGAAGCGAACAAAACTTTGTTAGATGTGTTAGTCGCGCAAGACACTTTATTTTTACGTGAAGAGTATGTGCATAGTTACCCCCATTGTTGGCGTCATAATACCCCTATCATTTTCAAAGCGACGCCGCAGTGGTTTGTGGATCTGAGTCGGCATCATCTACGTGATGTATTGATAGAGCAAATCGCGCAAGTACAATGGTCGCCAAGTCATGGTGGTAATTTGCTGAAATTAATGACAGAGAAAAGGCCTGATTGGTGCATATCAAGACAGAGAGCTTGGGGGATCCCCATGTGTCTCTTCATCCACAAACATACACAAATCCTGCATCCCAATATGGTCGCTATCATGCAAAAAGTGGCTGACGAAATCAATCAATCTGGCATTGAGGTTTGGTGGTCGCTCGATCCTAAGACGTTACTGGGCGATGATGCTGATGACTATGAAAAAGTATTAGATGTATTAGACGTTTGGTTTGATGCCGGTTGTACTAGTTTATCTGTGGTAAAAAAACGTCCTGAATTCCACGGTCAACGTTCTGACTTATATATGGAAGGGGTAGATCAATACCGAGGCTGGTTGATGTCGTCTTTGGTATTAGGCACCGCTATCACGGAGCAAGCACCGTATAAACAAGTCGTT
Organism: uncultured Legionella sp.; assembly: GCA_903885895.1. GTDB lineage: Bacteria > Pseudomonadota > Gammaproteobacteria > Legionellales > Legionellaceae. Next base: position 1,615 of record CAISKC010000003.1, on the reverse strand, counting down.
ACTCATGGGTTTACAGTAGATAGTACTGGTCGTAAAATGTCCAAATCGATGGGCAATGGTATTGAACCCAACGATATCATTAAGGAATATGGTGCCGATATTCTGCGTCTATGGGTGGCTTCGACAGAGTATTCGAAAGAAATGACGCTTTCTAAGCAGATCTTACAATCTACTTCCGATATGTACCGCCGGATCCGGAATACTGGGCGTTATCTTCTCGCAAGCTTGCATGATTTTGATCCTAAAACGGATATGGTTGCAGCATCTGAGATGCTGGCATTGGACCGTTGGGCGGTTGATGCGGCTTATCAGATGCAACAAAAAATCTTAGAGGATTATACCGGTTACCAATTCCATAAGATTTTAAAAAATATTATGCATTTTTGTTCTATTCAAATGGGTGCTTTTTATTTTGAAATCATCAAAGATCGTCAATATACGCTACCAAGTGATGCGCGTGCGCGTCGTAGTAGTCAAACGGCGATATATCATCTCTTGCAGGCCTTTGTGCGCTGGATAGCACCGATCTTGTCTTTCACGGCAGATGAAATTTGGAATTATATGCCGGGTGAGCATGGGAAATACGTATTTTTGGATACTTGGTACGATCATTTATTTCCTATGGATGCGGATACCAATTTAGATGCGGATTTTTGGCAATATATGCTCCAAATGCGTAATGATGTGAACAAAGCTATTGAGAACGGGCGTAATCAAAAATTATTTGCCCAATCTTTAGAAGTGGAAGTGACGCTGTATGTCAAACCAGAAGCGTTGGCTTATATGGAGCGTTTGCATGATGAATTACGCTTTGTCTTTCTTAGTTCAAAAGTTGAAGTTATCCAAACCGATACTTGGCCTGCTGATGCATTGTGTAGTGAAACAGGGCAGTATGCTGTGGTGGTTAATAAAACATCCTCTAAGAAATGTACGCGTTGCTGGCATCATGTCCCAGATGTGGGTGTAGACGCTGCGCATCCAGAGATTTGTGGACGTTGTGTAGAGAATTTACATGGAGAGGGTGAAACACGTTTATATGTGTAAAACGAGTTGGGTTGGTTGACAATTCATTTCGAGAATCCCTACGTCCAGTGGTGTGTTCGGGGCGTAGGCGTCTGAATTGTCAACAGACTTTAGTTTTTTTGCTATCTTTTCAAATTATAAAAACTGTCTTACTATTGGGCAGGGGCTGCGTTGTCGCTACTTGACGCAGCGCTCGGTGTGCATATGCTATGTCCTTGGCGACACGGATGCTTTGATTTATGGGATGCTTTAATACATTTTTTGTGCTTATTGTTAGCTGGCGCATAGAAGTTTGCGCAGTTTGGCGTTCCCGTTAAATCTTGTTTGGTTAAATCCTGACACTTACCGCTGTTTGGTACTGGAGATGCTACAGGTTCGCAAGTAGGCACGGACTTAGCTATAGCTTGTCCATGCAGTACTGATACTAATCCAAGACATATGACAGTTTTTATGAATCCTTTCATTTTACGCTCCCGCCGATTCACAAGTGAAGTGCAACACTGAGAGGGTTGGATTTTAGTGTTTATGGTGCTCGAATTTTTATCTATTCCCAGTGTTTTTAGGGAATAGATAAAAATTCGAGCGGGCAAAT
>CAISKC010000002.1 GCA_903885895.1 uncultured Legionella sp. | reverse complement strand
ATTTAGCGGTGAAAGAAGAAGGCAGTACGCATGAAAAAATTAAAAAATTACTGAACTGCTTTTCGAATTTAGATAGAAAAAACTATTATGATGAATTGGGACAATTACTGGGCTTGCTCGTGGAGAAGTCTCGAGATAATCAGTACTATTCACTTGAGCAATTAACAATTTGGATCAATACGGTATTCGATGCAACAGCCTTTAAGACCAAACCTTACCCAATCGCTTTTATCAATGAATTAGTCTCTGATGCTTTGGAAAATGGCGCGTCAAGCTTAGTCAATCATGACTTACACCAACTAAAAACCCAAGAAGACAGTCTTGAGCCAGTTCAAGCTATTATGGGGCGGATTAATTTATCTAATTTGCCTGATTTAGCAAAAAAGACTTTGGTCAAATGTGTGATCAAGTTTAAGCATGAGGATAAGGATCGCCTTCAGGAGCTGTTTGCTCGGTTTGATACTGTAATGGGACAATTGAAAGATGCTTCTGAGGTGATGTCTTCTTTTTGCGCTTTTACCACGAAGCAATTAGAGCGGGATCCAATAATTTTAGTTCAAAATATAGACATGCTTGAGCGATTGGCATTGCCTTGCCCGGTCCAGGATGAAAATTTAAAACACTTGTGGGAACAGAACCAAATCAAATTGTTGGAGGGTTTAGAGACAGGAAAGATCACGGGTGACACGGTCAGGCTTTTAGTGAATACAGAGCATGCAGCGGTCCGGACGATTTTGATTGCTGCGTTAAGTGAATCAGACACTAATAGTAGCATGCTCATCAAGACCGTGAAAACGCAACTCATGTCAGCATTGTTGAGCCCTGAAGATTTATTGCAACTAGCCACCTATTACCAAACCGACCCTAAGCCAACCTTGCAACAATTGAATACGTTGCTTGCTAGTCGAAGATCAGTTGCTGAAATGATTGATCATTTTGAAAGGGTGGTCCAAGCGGAAGGAAAACGCAGTTATAGCCTTAATGAGAAGGACGCGGAAGATATTGAACGCGTCATTGAGGGCTTTAAATTAAAAAAGCAAACGGTTAGCCAAGATGAAAAAGCAGAGCTCCTCCATTCACTCTATTACATCAATACTTACAGTCAGGTACAGAAGCTCGCAGATAAAACTAATAAAGATATCCTTGATTTTATTCAAACGAATAAGCATCTAAACACGGATGATGCAAAAGCCCGAGTCTTGGCTTGTATGCGTGAAATGGTATTACGTAAAACGGGTAAATGGGTTAACCACACTCAGATGCTCGATCTGATCTATGCAGTGAAGCACAATGACGATAATTTATTACATCAAGTTCGTATGGGGGAAGGGAAAAGTATCATCACCATCATGCGCGTAGCTTATCGTGCGCTCAATGGTCAATCTGGGGTTGTGTTTAGTTCAAAGGATAGTTTATCAGTTCGGGATCATCAAGAATTTTCACCTGTATTGGATGCATTCGGCATTCGTCACAGTCACCTTAATGCTAAATCAGATCCCAATCTGTTTCAGACTGAGGTGAACGAACAGGGTACCGGCGCGGTGCATTATGCCACCATCGGCAATTTTGGCTTATTTTTATCTGGTGCTTGTTGGGAAAATAAAGATCCTAGACCGCCGCTTGATCTGCATGCAGAGAATTTGTTTGCCTATGCGGATGAGGGCGATCACATCATGCGTTTTGAAAACACGCTATTTAATTTTTCTGATCAAGCCGAGGCAGCGTCTGTTTATAATTATGATGCATGGGTATATCAGGTTGTATCTGATTTTTATTTAGAAAATCAAGAGACATTAAAAAGACAGGACTTCAACGTCAAAGAAATACCTGATTTACAATCACTGTATCAGCAATTGCAAGCCGCTTCCTTGGCAATAGCCCCTGATAAATCCACCTATTTTAAACAATACCTTGCCACTGGTGACATCACATTACGTAACCAGAAATTACTGAGCCTATTAACGGCTGCGCATATGGCACAGGGTTTGGAAGACGGCGTCCATTTTTGTGTGATGCAGGATCAAAAGAAAATAAGTGACTCGGTGACGTTAGACACACGTTTTGCTAAAGTTATGATCAATAATCAAGTCGCTCATGGTTCCACTTTCAGTGATTTGGTCCAACAATTTTTGCATGTGCGCTTGAATCGAGAAGCCGTCAATGCAGGTGAAATGCCGAATTTCTTTATTGAACCCGAAAGCGAAATAGCGTTGTCATTAAATGCACGTTATATATTAAAAAAATATTTTAAACATATTGAAGCTTGTACCGGAACACCTGGTAATGAAGAGGCCTTGGCATTTTATGAAGATGAATTTGGCATTGATCGTGTCATCAAACTACCTACTCATCAAAAAATAAAAACGACATTTTTACCGCCCATTTACTGTCAGGGTATAGTAGCCCTAGATGAAGAAACACAAATAGCGTTAGATGAAGCGGAGCATGTAGCTCAAATTGTAGCTTCTATTCAAGAAAATCCCTCACAGCCGATCCTCATTACTTGTGAAGATGATAAAGCCGTAGAGCGTCTCGGGAAATTAATTCAACAAGCTTTGGGTCGACGCGCTATCGTGATTGATACTAATGCGAAAGGCTTGAGTGAAGCAGAGATCAGTAAAGATGCTGGTAAAGAAGGGGCGATTACTATCAGTTCACGGATGGGACGAGGTACGGATATTCGACCCTTTGATTTAGAACTAGGCTTAAAAGTGATCCGAACTTATCCCGCTACGCCCGAAATTGTGAAGCAAGAGCAAGGTCGGCAAGGTCGGAATGGTGCAGGGGGTGTATGCCAGGATATTATCAATTACGGTGCTCTCGAGAGAGAATTGGCAACATATCAAGGGGATGAGCGTTTTACTAATTTGCTTGAGATTGAAAGAGCGCATTTGGACATTAAATTAGCAAAGCATACCAGTGACGATAAAGAGATCTGGCGGGTTATCAAGCAAAATCCTGTTCTGAAAAACAAATATTTATATACCCGAACCTTACAGAGATTGAAGCATCAAATCCAAGAAGAAACCAAAGAACGTATGCGTGAAAAAGAGGAATTGATCGTAGAAGGTTCTGGTCAAGTGATGGAACATTTAGGTGGTTTATCGCGTTCAGAGAAGAAAAAGTTGAAGGTAGCATGGAAAGCATGTAAAAAATCGATCGAAACCGGCTGGGCTGAAGATTTAGATGGTCAAAAATCTCGTGATATCTTAGACGAGTTTTATCTCAAAAATCGGATTCGACCACCACAACCTGCACAGAAAGCTGAACCTAGACCTGAACAGCTGCAGCACGAACGTAATGTCGGTGCTTCGGCTAAAGACCTGATCTTATTCCACCAAAACTGGCTTAAAGGCATGCATCGCCATATGGAGCAATCTGATAGAGGCCAAGATCAAGCCGTCGTTACAGCAATATATGGAGAAAATGGGGAACAGCTTGATGTCTTGTATGGCGCTTTTCAAAATCTTAATGCAGAGCAATTAGCAGTATTCACAGCATTAGCAGAAAAATATCCAAGCTGTCATAGCCTTTCTTGTGCAGCATGGGTGACAGCGATTGAATGGTTGGCGACTGATCAAGATATCGCTGAAACGTATGCAGAGCGACTCAATGTTTTTTTTGCTCGAAACGAAGTGTTTATGCCAAAAAATGCAGAGGAAGTCGCTGCATTTAGCAAGTCTTTTCTTGCTGCGGTTGCTGGGGCCCCTGATATTCAGTTTTTGAAAGATATCATCCAAGACTTTTATCATGAGGCGCGCCATCCCGACCTTTTAGAGACGGTGAATCAATTTCCCAGACAAGTCGTTGATTTATGCAAAAATGATATGTCACAAGAAGACATTGTGTTTTTTTTGAATAAATTAAGTATCTCCAAACCCAACGATACACGATGTATAGACTATCTTGTGGCACATCATAAACAGTTAAAAGCAGAGCCAGGTATGATTAGGCCATTAATCGCGTTACTACTCCAAAATACGGATAGTACACTATTTGATAAATTAAACTACAACGAAAAGACAGCAGCATTATTGGATTTTCTCAGCCAACGTCCTGGCTTCACAAGCAAAGACTATCAAGACATACAAGCAAAAATAGGTAGAATAGCAGAAGCACATCAATTTCAGTTCTTGACTTATTTATCTACGATCCCACCATATGTCAGCGTGCGAACTGTGCTGTTAGATTTAAGTGATCTTCCAGGAAGGCATAGCTTTGATAAAGGTGGCGCT
>CAISKC010000001.1 GCA_903885895.1 uncultured Legionella sp. | reverse complement strand
GTGTGATGACATTTTCATTTTTGCTGTTTTTTTGAGTCAATATTTGATGCTTGATATCATCGTTACAAGTTGATAAATAATGCAAAATTACTTGAATAGACTGAGGCTTATATTTAACAGCTATCATGAGTACATTCGAATCCGTTTGGTATGATTGTTGCGTTAATACTTTATGTTTTATTTCATCATTACAAGTTGATAAAAAATTCAACATCGGCTGAACAGCTTGAGGTTGATGTGTAACAGCATACATGAGCATATTCATCTGTGTGCGATGTGATAATTTAGTCCATATTTTGATCTTTATATCATTAGGGCAAGGTTGCAAACAATCCAAAATGGCTTGCACAGCCATAGGAGAATAATAAGCAGCAAGCATGAGCAAATGATAGTCGCCGAAATCCAGTTTCGCTAGATGGTTTATTATTTGGGCGTTACAGCTTAATAAAGCTTCAAATAGAGGTCGAATGCTGTGATGATTTGCTGATTTAAATTTTCGGTACAAAAAATTCTTGGCAAAGACTGTCGGCATCTTGGCAATCAATAACAACGCCATGGATTGATCCTGTTGGAGTTCTGTTAAAAAGACTGAGTAATAGTCATCAATCAAGGAAACTCTTAACGGACAATCATCTAATGCATTGACAAGCTTCCTAAAACAGTTATACGTCATGGGCTTTTTTGCAAAATACTCATTGAGGATTGCAATGGGATAGTCTGAGAGTGGCCTGTGCCTGTAAGATAATATATCTATGATGTCGTCAATATCGTCAACTGTTTTTAAGTAGCTTAATAAATGGTGTTCATATTCATCCTGAGTAAGGCTTGGATTCATGAGTTCATTCAGCAAAGTGGCTTCATCTTCAACAAATCTAAAGTAAGCCTGTTTTTTTATGGCTTGCCAGAGTATGTATCGGATATTTTTACAATGAATATTCTGCGTTCTTTGTTCAGTGTTTTGGATAAAAAAAAGCTGATTGAATGCGAGGGTGGCATCATTCAACTGCTCGCGCACGCGAATATCAAAATGTGGGATACGGGATTTTATTTCGGCAAATGCTGCTTGGTCGGATGTTGATAGTTTATGTATGCCGTCTGTAGCCCATTTTTTGAATAAAGGTAATCCTGTATCTGTTAAGAGGTATGTAGTTTTTGCTTCTTGATGTTGATGAAAATTGGGGAATTCTTCGGGATGACTTTGTATAAAATCTTTTATTTCATCAAGTATATTTTGAATTTCCTCATTGTAAGCGTCACTCTGGCTTTTGTATGAATTGAGATTGTTTTGTAAATTCTGTGCTACAGGATGTTCATGAAATATGGTTAAGAGTAGATGGTCAATTTTTTCTTGTATATTTGGTGAAACGTTTGTTGTTGATCCAAGATAACCAACGCGTGTTAATTGCCCCAAAACTTGCTCTTCTAATCCTTGCAATACGGAAAATAAGCGCATGCTCTTTTTAAAATTTGATCTTAACTCTCTTTCAATGCTTATATCTGATAGGGCGCCTCGATACACATCCTCTTTATTAAGTGGGCGAATGCCATACCTTAATCTAGCAGCAATAGTAAAAACTCTATTACGGGCATGGACTTCATCGGTGATTTTATTGGCAGTTTTGTCAGTAATGTCTCGACGATAATGGTATAAGAGCTCATCAATATTATCAGGTACAGAGAAGCCTTCTACGATATCGTTGACGCCATCGTGAAACCCTGTAGCGCATTTTGCAGCGCGTTCATATAGTTTTAAAGCAATAGCTGTTTTTTCAGATTCGGGTGTGTTGGGATGACTAAACCGTTCGTGAATAATGTGTAAGCTTTCGAGCACTTCTCTTTTTAGCGTATAAGTTGAGTTGGGACCAATTTGTGTATTCATGAATCGCGTAAAGTACGACCTTGATGCGGCATCCAAGTGGGTATTGACGTTTTGTATGAACGTTGATAAATCCGTATTACTTATTTCAATACCGCGGCCATCTAGACTTCGTCTGGTTATTTTGTAGGCATTATTTGTATTTAAATAAGGCACGTAAGACCATATATGAAACAAATGATTTTAATATTATCATAGAATAATTGTTTTTTATACTGCCATTGTGTTTTTTATTTATCATTTGCAACGCCCCTAAAGTTTTTTGCATTCTTCTCAGTCTTAATTTGAGCACAAATTAAGACTGAGAAGAATACTAGAAAACTTTAGGGACGTTACTTATATAGACTATGGTGCAGAAAGCGCTACGACCAAGCCTTCTAATTCTTGCCAGAGAAGGTTGTTGCGATTGGTTTTTATTTGCTCATCTAAATGTTGACAGCGTTTCAGTAAGATCTTGGCCTGATCCGCAGGGATCCTTTGCTTTGCTCTTTGATACAATGGGATCTTTTGCGTCCATATTTTCAATTGTTGGCATGCTGCTTGGAACGATAAACTTGTCAGTAAGTGATCAATTTGCGCGAGGTTTCGGATCGCTTGATGTAAGACCCATAAAATCAAAATGGGTTCTCCTTGGGCTTGTTGAATTTGGCGAAAAATATGCAGCGCATGGAGCGTTTGGCCATGCAGACAGGCATCGCCTAATTCGTAGATAGAAAACTCACTTTGGTCCCGTAAATAAGTCATCAGGGTTGTCGTATTGAGCGTTTGACCGAGATCGTGCATGCATGCTAGTAATTCAAGAAATTGATTACAAGCTAATAAATTGGCTTGATGATATTGGTAAATGATTTCAGGGACCTCCGGATCATGGCGAATCTTTAAAGACTGGAGGCGTTGTGTTATAAATTTTTTAAACACGGGTGGAGAATAGGGGATGACTTGGATGACGCTCATGTGCGGATGGTTGGCCAATGCTTGAATTTGTTTGACGGGCACTTCTGGCGCACGAACTAATACTAAAGAACGCATATTAGGACTCTCCAAATAAGTTTGGAGGGCTTGCTTTCCTGTGGCATCTACGGTTTTTTTGGCAAACCGGAGATCTAACCAGCGATAGTCTGAAAATAAGGCATACGTATTGGCATCTTGTAAACTTTCAGCCCAGTCCTGGGGTTGTTGGATATCGAGCACGGTTTCTTCAGAGTTTTTCTGAGTTTGTTGTTGCCATGCTTGTTTGATGGATACCACGGTCTGATTAAATAAATAAGGATCTTGTCCTGAGATCCAATATACAGGACCACAGCCTTTTTTGAGATGATTGTCTAAGGCGTGTTGAGGGATGATCATAGTTGATGATGTCCGATTCGGTCTAGAATTTGGATGACGGCATCCTTACGCATTTCGTGTTTCAGAGTATTTTCTTCATCCGAAGAACCTAAAATACGATTACTGTTGACGGTCAGTTGTCGCGTGGTGGTGACATGGGTACTAGGAATGATTTCTTTACCACTCGCTGCTTCTAATTTAAAGGTCACTTGATAGGTCATTTGATATTGACGAGGGGTCGTGCTAGAGCTGACCGATGTGATGTGTTGATCTTCTTGGTCACTCTCTATAATCAACCAATAATGCGCTCGTTCTGGATCATCTGGCACGAGAATATGATAGGCATTTAATTGTTCTTTTAACATAGGTGCTAAGTCACGATTGGCATTTTCCACAATAATAGCCATATCATGTAACCCACTCGGCATGGTGACGAAACCACGTAAATGAAAACCACATCCCAGTAAAAATAGACAGGTAAGCCAGGCCAGGGTTTTACAAAACCGGGCTATCATTATGGTTTGACCACCAAATTAATTAAGTTACGATGCGCAACCACAATGGATTTGATAACGTGCTTTCCTTCCAAGAAAGAAATAGCATGCTGTTTTGCTAAATCAATCAGAATATCTTCTGCTGTATCGAGTCTTGCAGTGAATTCTGCACGTAATTTACCATTGATCTGTACTACAAAGTCGACTTCATCTGTTTTGAGCGCATTTTTGTCTACTTTTGGCCATGGCGCATCAATAATGGCTTTTTCAAAAGCCAATTGTTGCCATAAGACATGACAGATGTGAGGGGTGATAGGTGCTAGCAAGCGTAGTAAAAAACTAAATCCCGTGTAAATT